>CAIRSO010000360.1 GCA_903881215.1 uncultured Bacteroidia bacterium | reverse complement strand
GCTGCCTGTTCTGCTCTTCGGATTTCTCTGTCTGATCATCTGGTGGCTGCTCCTTAAACTCTGGTGGTCAACGGTAAGATTTGTCGGGTCGCTCGAATGGCTGGGTGCCGGCGCCATCCGCTGGTTGTCGGGCAAAAGGAGCTCCCGTTTCGGTTTCAGCTTTATGGAGGAGAGGCGCTGAGCCCTTGTACAAATAAATTTTGAGAAATCATTAAATATAAGTACCTTACTTCTTTTTGCAAAGTAATTTCGGGTACTCATCAAATGCAGCAAAAACCCAAGTCGGTTAAGGCAAAAGAAAGTGAGATGAGGTTTAAACTCATCTTCGAAAACTCTCCTGTTGGCAAATCCATTACAGGGATCGACGGAAGCATAAAAGTCAACAAGGCTTTTTGTAAAATTCTCGGTTATAGTAAAAAGGAACTGCTGGTAAGGAAGTGGAAAGATATTACCCATCCGGATGACATTCAAGCCAGTCAGGAGGTTGTTGACAAGATCCTGAAAGGCCAGAAAAAGTCGGTTCATTACGAAAAAAGGTATATTCATAAAACCGGCAGAACGGTAAACGCTGATGTATCTACCACATTGCAGCGGGACGATTCAGGCAAACCTTTGTACTTTATCACCATTATAATTGATATCACAGAACAAAAGAAGGTAGAGCTGGCACTGAGGGAAGCCAAGCGTAACCTTGAAAAAACTGTTAATGAACGAACCTTTGAGCTAAAGGATGCAACACAATATAACCGAAGCCTGATTGAGGCCAGTCTTGACCCTTTTGTAACCATCGGGAAAGATGGCAGAATTACCGATGTTAATGAAGCCACAGTTAAAATAACCGGCTATTCAAGAAAGAGTTTAATCGGGACAAATTTTTCAAGATATTTTGTCGATACTGACAGTGCCGCCTGGGGTTATCAAAAAGTTTTTAAACAAGGAACTGTCAGAAACTACCCTCTCGATCTTAAGCATAAGAGGGGCAAAGTAACCCCGGTTCAATATAATGCTTCTGTTTACAGAAACATAAAAGGTGAGGTAGAGGGCGTTTTTGCAGCAGCCCGCGATATGACTGAAAAAAGAAATACGGAAGAGGAGCTGCGGAAAAGCAAAAAATTACTTGATGAAACGGGAAGATTAGCCAGGGTAGGTGGCTGGGAAATCGACCTGAAAACAAATACTCTTTCCTGGTCAGATATGACGTATGATATTCACGAGATTGACCACAGCTTTATTCCGAATTTGGAAACAGGCATTAATTTTTATGCTCCGGAAGCAATACCTGTAATTTCCCGATGTGTTGAACGGGCAATAAATCTTGGAGAACCATTTGATGAGGAACTTGAATTAATAACTGCCAATAAAAATAGAATCTGGGTCAGGGCGATCGGTGAGGCCTATCGTGAAAATAGTGAAATCGTGAAGATTAGCGGAGTTTTTCAGGATATCAATGCAAGAAAGCTTATTCAGGATGAACTTAAGAAGCACCATGACCACCTTGAAGAGTTAGTAAAAGAACGCACTGTTGAGCTCGATAATGCCATAGCTGATTTGAAGCGGTCGAACATGGAGCTCGAACAATTTGCTTATGTGGCTTCGCATGACCTTCAGGAACCGCTGAGAATGGTATCGAGCTATACCCAGCTTCTTGAAAAGAGGTATAAGGATCAACTCGATCAGGATGCAAAGGACTTCATTTTTTTTGCAGTGGATGGCGCTAACCGGATGCAGCATCTGATCAATGACCTTTTGGAATATTCAAGGATTACTACTAAAGGGAAAGCCTTTAACAAACTTGATCTGACTCATGCTCTGGGACAGGCAATTGCAAATCTTCAAAGAAGGATCCAGGAAACAGGCTCAATGGTTGTCAATGAAGATCTTCCATTTGTTTTCGGAGATGAAATGCAGCTGGTAAGAGTTTTCCAAAATTTAATTGAAAATGCAATAAAATTCAGGGGTCCAGATCCGCCAAGAATTACCATCAAGTCTCAGATGCTTGACGGTAAAGTCAGGATTTCCGTTTCTGATAATGGAATTGGCATTGAAAAAATATATAGCGAGAGGGTTTTTGCAATTTTCCAAAGACTTCACAGCAAAACAGAATATCCGGGTACAGGTATTGGTTTAGCAATTTGTAAAAGAATCATCGAAAGACATAATGGCAAAATATGGCTGGAATCTGTTCCTGGGGAAGGAACAACTTTTTATTTTACATTAAATTCAAATTAATACACCATGGAAAACTACGAGTCTTCATTACACCCCATCGAGATACTCCTTGTTGAAGATAATCCCGGTGATTCAAGATTAGCCCAGGAGGCTTTAAAGGACAGCAAGTTGTGGAATAACCTTCATATAACTGCAGATGGTGTGGAAGCGATGGATTTCCTGCATAAAACAGGCAAATATAGTACTGCGCCCAGACCAGATCTTATAATACTTGATTTGAATCTTCCCAAAAAAGATGGACGTGAGGTACTTGCGGAGATAAAGAATGATGATGAACTCAAGAGAATACCGGTGGTCATTCTTACCATTTCACAGGCTGAGGAAGATATCATCAAATCATACAACCTTCATGCAAATTGTTATGTCACCAAGCCGCTCGACCTCGACCAGTTCATGAAAGTCGTAAAGTCGATTGAAGATTTCTGGCTTACCATAGTGAAGCTTCCGAATGGGAAAAGTGCTTCCTGATGAAAAACGAGTATAACCTACTTCTTATTGAAGATAATCCCGGCGACGCCCGGATCATTTCGGAACTTCTGAAAGAAGCTAAATCGATGATTTTCAAACTTGATCATGCGGAGAACCTTAAGACGGCCGTTATCAAATTAGAAAACAACAGTTACGATATTATTCTTCTTGATCTTGGTTTACCAGACAGCTTTGGGTTGGATACATTTTTAAAACTCAATAGCTGCATTCAGAATCTGAATGCCACCATTATCCTTACTGGTTTAAATGATTCCGAAATCGGGTTGCTAGCTGTTAATAGCGGCGCTCAGGATTACCTGGTCAAAGGGCAAGTTGATTCTGAAAAATTGGTGAAAGCCATTGTTTATGCCTTTGAAAGGAACCACCTGACTCAGGAGCTGAAATTAGAACTTGAGGCAAGAAGAGTAGCTGAAGAGGAACTACGGGAAAAGGAGTTGCAGTATCATACTCTTGCCGATTCAGGTAGTGCGTTAATCTGGAAATCTGGTGCCGATAAGCTTTGCAATTACTTTAATGAGCCCTGGTTAAATTTTACAGGGCGGCTTCTTGAGCAGGAGATGGGAAACGGCTGGGCTGGAGGAGTTCATCCAGATGATTTAGCAAGGTGCCTTGAGATCTATAATACCGCTTTTGATAGTCAGCAATCTTTTGAGATGGAATACCGGTTAAGAAATGCCGCTGGAGAATTTCGATGGATCATTGATCTTGGGGCCCCAAATTTCAACAGGTCAGACAAATTCATTGGTTATATCGGACATTGTTTTGATATCACCGATCGAAAAACCATGGAGGCAAATCTTAAGGAAAGTATTACAAAATATCAGGTACTTTTTGATTCTTTGCCGCTTGGTATTACCATGTCGGACAAAGTCGGGAATATCATTGAGAGCAATCAGAAAGCAGAAAAACTTCTCGGCCTGACAAAAGAAGAACAATTAAAAAGAAAGATAAAAGGGAAAGATTGGTTCATTATCAAACCCGATGGATCATCATTTCCACAGGAAGAATATGCAAATGTTAAGGCATTAAACGAAAACCGGGTGGTGGAAAATATTGAGATGGGCATTGTCAAAGGAGAAAATGAGATTTCCTGGCTCAACGTAACTGCTGCCCCGATCCCCCATGAAAAATACGGGGTGGTTATAGCTTATAATGATATCACCCGGCGTAAAAAAGCAGAGGCAGAATTGAGTATTTCAGAGAACCGTTACAGAATGTTATTCGATTCAATAGATGAGGGATTCTGCATAATTAAAATGATTTTCGACGAATCCGGAAAGGCCGCTGATTATATGTTTCTGGAGATTAATCCCTCGTTCGAGAAACAAACCGGTCTCAATAATGTTCAGGGGAAGATGATGCGTGAATTGATTCCGGAACATGAGGAATTCTGGTTTGAGATTTATGGAAAAATCGCCTTAACCGGTCAGCCGGAACGATTCGAAAATTACGCCGAAGGGCTGCACCGATGGTATGAAGTTTTTGCCTTCCGTTCAGGCAAACCTGAAGAAAATCAAGTGGCTGTTCTATTTAACGATATTACGGAACGAAAAAATATTGAACTTAATCTGCAGTATAAAACAGAGGCTGTTCAATCGCAAAATGAGGAGCTCCAGCAACTAAATGAGGACCTTGCTCTTTCGAATGACGAGTTAGGCAAGGCTAAAGAAAAAGCTGAGGAGAGCGACCGGTTAAAATCTGCATTTCTGGCTAACATGAGTCATGAAATCAGAACACCG
Source organism: uncultured Bacteroidia bacterium (assembly GCA_903881215.1). Classification (GTDB taxonomy): domain Bacteria; phylum Bacteroidota; class Bacteroidia; order Bacteroidales; family Prolixibacteraceae; genus CAINVV01. The sequence continues at coordinate 2,000 of CAIRSO010000360.1, read as the reverse complement.
ATGAATGGAATACTTGGCTTTACCCAACTGCTCAAGGAACCGAATTTGGGAATAGATGACCAAACCAGGTATATAGGCATCATCGAGAAAAGCAGCGATCGCCTGCTAAATATCATCAATGACATCATTGACATCTCCAAAATTGAATCAGGGCAGGCAACAATCTCACTTTCAAAAACAAATATTAATGAAAAGATCCACGAATTATTGGATCTTTTCCAGCCTGAAGTGCAACTCAAAGGAGTGAAACTTTCGATAAGTCATCAATTAGCTCAAAATGATTCTATCATAAAAACAGATCGGGATAAAGTTTATACCATTTTCGCAAACCTGATAAAAAACGCAATAAAATTTACTCACGGAGGTTCAATTGAATTTGGCGGGATTAAAAAGGGTGATACTATAGAATTTTTCGTTCGGGATACCGGTATTGGCATACGACCTGATCAGATGGATTATATTTTTCAAAGATTTCGTCAGGGTTCAGAATCAATTACAAGAAAATATCAGGGTGCTGGCCTCGGATTATCTATTTCAAAAGCTTACGTTGATATCCTTGGAGGAAAAATTTGGGCAGAAAGCATCGAGGGTAAAGGATCTACATTCTACTTTACAATACCTTGTGAGATAGCTTCAATCCCTCGTTCTGAGAGATTTCCGGATGGACCGGATAAAATTCAACTTGTTAATGTTAAAGGAAAGATTCTCAAAATTTTGATTGTCGAGGACGATGAAGCATCCGATTATTTAATCACCGCTATCCTGAATGCGATTAACTGTGAGATTAGTCACGTTAAAAATGGAGTGGAGGCCATAAAAGCCTGTCGCAATAATCCTGATTTTGATTTGGTTCTCATGGATATCAGATTGCCCGATCTCGATGGCTATGAAGCAACCCGACAAATCCGGCAGTTTAACACAGAATTAATTATTATTGCACAGACTGCTTTTGCAATGGAAGGCGATCATGAAAAAGCGATTTTTGCCGGATGTTCAGATTATTTAACGAAACCCATCTCAAAATCTTCCTTCCTGCTTTTATTGAAAAAGTATTTTACGGAGGAGATTTTAAAGAATTAAAAAACCTTGGAATACAATTGTTTTCAGGCTATTTTTGAAAGCAGAAACCACTTTAATATCAATAGATGGCTATTCCAAGATCTAGGGAAATCATATCAAAAAGCCAGTTCAATATTTTAGAAATATTGAATCATACATCCATACAATTATTGGACGCAAAAGAGGAAGCTGAGATTTATAGGATTGTTGCTCAGGCCTCAAAACTAATCCTTCCCGGCGCCTTTTTTGTTGTCACTAAATTGCAGGCTGACGACATGAACTTCAGAATGATTGAAAGTGCTGGGTTTGATAAATTTATAAGCACAATCAGTAAAATTCTGGGGAAAGATCCGTTTACAATTGATTTCCCTTTTAAAGATTTAACGGAGCAGCAGTTTGAAGCTTATGAGGGCAGGAAAATCTATCATTTTAAAGGAGGCATTTTTGATTTGGCTAATGGAGCCCTGAGCAAGACTTTTTGTAAGACCGTTGAGGTCCTGCTGGGTATTACAGAAGTATGTGCCATGAGCTTTTATGTTGAGAAAAAATACTACGGAGGAATTACCTTGTTTATTCCTGGCGCTTTGGTGAGATCCGGAAAAATGAATAATGAAGTTGAATTTGCCATAGAAACAATTTCAAATATGGCTTCTGGTGTGATCCAAAAACTGAGAGACCGTCAAGACCTTATTGTTAGTAAAGAAAAAATAGAAATAGAACAATTCAACTACAATAGATTGGTCAGCCAATTGACCGATATTGTTTGGAAAGCTAAAATAGATGGTACTGAAGTTGTTGATTTAAATAACTCCTTTGAAAAATATTACGGTATACCTGCCAGCTCATTTAATACAGAGCCCGAAACTTGGGAATGGTCATTAGGTTCAGGGTTGGCTATGGTTGGTTTTGGTATGTCTATGATGATACTTGGTACAATTATT
>CAIRSO010000359.1 GCA_903881215.1 uncultured Bacteroidia bacterium | reverse complement strand
CTGATCTGCCGGTGCTATAATATTGGCCATAACGGCAGCGATAGCACTCCTTGGCATGCCGTCGAATTTGGCTGATTCGGGGGACTGCACCAAGACGAGACCGTTTTGTTCCTTGATGGATTTTACCCCTAAGCTGCCATCAGAACCCATGCCCGACAGAATGATACCAACACTTTTTTCGTGCTGGTCATCAGCCAGTGCCCGAAAGAATATATCTATAGGTAGCCGTAACCCTCGAGATTCCACGGGATCGAACAAATGCAGTACTCTATTCAGGATCGACATGCTCTTATTCGGGGGTATCACATATACCCCGTTTGGCTTCAAATTAAGTCCGTCAGTGACTTGCGAGACTTTCATTTTCGTAATTCTTTGCAACAATTCAGGCATAATACCAACATGGGTAGGATCGAGGTGCTGGATAATTACGAATGCTATGCCACTGTCAACTGGCATATTAATGAAAAATTGTTCCAATGCTTCCAGTCCGCCGGCCGATGCTCCGATGCCAACAATAGGAAAATCAATAATGACCTCCTTAGCTGAAGATTTTATCTTTGAAATTTTTGAATCCTTGGGTGACTTTGGTTCCTTTGGATCTGTTTTTTTATTTGTTGTCATTTGCATTATCCCTTCAGTGGGTGTTTAACAGTAATGATACTAAAATGGTAGATTAAAAGAAAACTTACTTCCTTTTCCTTCTGAACTTTCAACCGACAGCGTTCCGCCATGCTTTATAACCAGCATGTTGCATAAAAGAAGCCCGAATCCGGAGCTGGCTTCACCATCTGTACCGGCTCTGTTGGTTTGAACATCCAGCCGGAATAAATTGTCAAGGATCTCCTGGCTCATTCCGATTCCGGAATCAGAAATAGAAATTTCAGCGCAATTGTTTTCAATGGTTTTTGCAGAAATGTTTATCCGTCCATTATGTGGCGTAAATTTTACTGCATTGGAGAAGAGGTTCCGGAGGATGGTCCGGAGCATATTTTCATCGGCAAAAACTGTCAGAGTATCCGAAATATCAAATGAAATGGTGATGTTTTTATTATTCGATGATTCCTTAACCAGTTTTTCCATTTCAAACATAATGGGTAGAAGCTGGAGATTTGCAGGGTTAAAAGGAATTAAGCCAAGATTATTGCGCGACCATTCTAAAAGATTCTCAAGAAGGTTATAAACCCTTAAGGCTGAATCCTTCAAAACAATGGAAATTTTATGGGCTTCCCCTATTTCCATATCCGGCAATTCATCAGCAAGAACCTGTGTTAACCCCAGCAGTCCGTTGAACGGACTGCGCAGGTCGTGTGCCAATATGGAATAGAATCTGTCCTTTTCGGCACTGATCCTGTTTAATTCTTCATTTTTGAGTCTGATAACCTCCTCGGCCTCCTTGCGACTACTAATGTCCTCAAACACAGTGGCAAATTTTCCATGTTCCGGACAGAATGCCCTGACACTAAAACTCCGGTTTAAAGCTTTGGAAAAGTATTCAATATATACCGGCTTACCGGTCATGGCAACCTTTCCATACGTTTCAATCTGG
>CAIRSO010000358.1 GCA_903881215.1 uncultured Bacteroidia bacterium | reverse complement strand
TTCTTTGATGCTTCTAAATTTTTTGTTTGGAGCAACCCCGGGTTTTGTAGGAAGAGAAATCGCTGCATACTCATGTTTGAAGCGACCTTTGCCGGATTACCAACAATTACTGAATTATCGGGAAATACTCCGCGAACAACACATCCTGCGCCAACAATACAATTATTGCCAATTACGGTGTTTGGAAGAATCGTACAGTTACTTCCAATAAATACATTGTTGCCAATTTTGATTTTTCCAAATATATCCGCATCAGGCAACTCTCCACGGAAACACCATACAGCACCATCGTGAGTAATAAGTACTGTTCCACCGGCAATCGCAACATGATTTCCAATTTCAATCAGATAAGGCTCGGTAGAGAAAGACATGGTGGCAAAGAAGCAATTCTGTCCAATCTTCATACCTTGCTTCCTGAGATACTTTATTTTTACTTCATTGTTGGCAAAATTCAGAAATATTAGTCGAAACTTCCGCAGTATGATATTTGAATTCATTGGTTAATCTGGAGAATTAGAAACAGTTTCTAGAAAATAATAGTCTTCAATTGTGATTTATAAGAATATTTTCATAAACAATCTCAAAATCTTTACCCATTCGGTTGATAGAGAAATGAGAAGCTATACGGTCTCTGCCTTTTATACCCAGTGATGTTCTCAAAGCTGAATTATCAAGCAATACGTTAATCAAAGGAATTATTTCTTCAGTACTTCTCCTGGTGCAATAACCTGTTTCGCCTTCTATAATAATTTCTTTGCTTCCACCCTCCAGGTCAGTAACTATAACAGGCTTACCCAAAGCCATATATTCAATAATTGCATTTGAAATTCCTTCAGAATAAGTGCACAGCAGTCCAATATCAGAAGCATCAATAATACGCTCAATATCTTTCCGTCTTCCTGTTAATAATATATTGTCAATCTTTTCATCTTTAATGCGTTGTTGGATACGTTCAAAATTAATTCCGTCTCCAACGGCAATGAAGGTAACATCATCCCTGTTCTTACTAATTTCCTTAACCACATCAAGGAAAAGATCATAGTCTTTAGAATTTCCAAAGTGGCCGGCCATTACCAGCATGTATTTGGTTTTTATGCCAAGTTCTTTTCTGGTTTCTTCTGTTACATATTTTTTTTGAAATCGTTCGAGGTGTACGCCATTCAAAATCACTTTAGATTTTTGTGGATTTACCTTATATGCCCTTATGCCTGCCTGCGAATTGGAAAGAATCAGGTCAGAAAAGATAGAACTGATTTTAAAGAAGATTGATTTGCTGGAAAAAAACCTTGAATCTCCTTGAACATCAGCAATCATATTTGTAATTAGGGGAGTTCTGCCCAACAATTTTGAAGGAATAGCATAAAACGTTGTCATTATGCCCCATGCATGAATTATATCTGGTTTAAATGTCTTGCAATACTTATAAAATTTGAACAATGGTAGCGGATCTAATTTTGAGAACTTACGTTCGATTATTGTTATTGGTATGTCAAATTCATGTACATAGTCGTAATAAATTTCATTTTGCGTAAGTACCAGTGCTAATGTATGGTTGGTGTTTTGTCTCAAATATTTTATTAGTTCCAGCAACCTTCTTTCTTTGCCTCCGGATCCAAGTTGATCTGTAAAGAATAGTATCCTCATAACTTCTTCTAATCAAAGTAGACTAAAACTAAAAACAATGGAATTTCTTATGGGAATCTGTTTTTCTGTTCCTAAAGAATGTTTTTAATTGGTTTTTAGGAGAGAATATCCATTGTAAACCATCCATGACAATAATATTTCCGGATGCGTTTATCGTATGGATAGAATGAATCCCATGATTGCTTCTCTTATTTATATCAACTTTAATAGTCATATAATGCTCTTCAATAAAATCAGTAACGCTTAAAACTTTGATCTTATTAATGGCAATAGATTCTCCGTAGCTTTTTTGACAGTTCTGTGATGGCCGGTAAATAATTCCGTCCACATTTATAAAACTACCGGCAGAACGGGTTCCATCCAAACCATTTTTAACTGGATTCATCTGATGTGACTTATATGGTCCAAATAGATTATCAGAGTAAAAGACATGTAACAAGTAATCCATCCCATTCTCTGTTAACGTTCCGAAAATCCAATACATATCATTATACTTCAAAACCGTTGAATCTCTCAATGGAAGATCAATTATATCTTGCACGAAATTTATTGATTCACTTTTATGATCATATTCATAACATGATAATTTACCTCTTTGATCTGTCTCCGAAAAGATATAGGTTTTGTTATTATCATTAAAAACTAATGGATAAGATTGGTGGCTATTAGTATCATGAATAATTTTCTGATTAACTAATTTAAAATCCTGGTCCAGTGTCATTAACGAGATATTTCCATAATTATCATCAATTCTAAACTCTTCAATCAAAATCTTCAGACTCCCATTCGCGGAAGTTAAAAAAATGGATCTGCGCAAAATTTATCAAAAGAATCCGACCTCAACCACGTAATATCCGGATTAAATAATTTATTTCGGATTATATCTTCGATATTATGCTTACAAATTCCAATTATCCATTTTTTGAAGAATAATTTGTTGAAATAGTTTGAGATTTCTTTCTTCATTAATTTTAATATTTACTGATTTACAAATGTGTAAGCATAATTTGTTCTGCAATATCTCAGATAAATTACTAAAGAGCAATATTTGATTCTGAATATGCGTTGTTTCGAAGATGATCTACCCTCAATAAATTGGACGATTCATAATTAAATTTTTCTAACAAATTGATCATCGTACAAAGTTGAATATGCAACTTCACCGTAAAAAAATTCTATTGGAGAATAACTCATCTTAAAGAATTTTCAGATAAGATTTCAAGCATTTTTAATTCCGTTAAAGAGCTGGTTTATCTCTTCGACCTTATTGGCATTTAAAGCATGATTGTTCTCAACATGTGCTTTTGCCCGACTGGCAAATTCATCAGAATATTCGAGATTCTCCATTGCACTGACCAATTTGTCAATATTACCATTGGCAATAACGCCAAGTTTTTCATTTTTAATAATATCGCCAGGATCGAAGTATAAGGAAAGTACAGGTATACCGTATGCCCATGCTTCAATAAACACATTTGGAAATCCTTCCATGGGGGATGTGGATACCAATGCTTTTGAATTTAAAATATGGTGCAATGTTTCATTGCGGTTAAGCTGGCCATAGAGCTTGACATTCGGAAATGATTTCAATTTTTCAAAGTAAAAATATCCTGTTTTATCGCGTGGTGCGCCAATAACCTTAAACGTGTGATTTGGACATTTTGTGACCAATTCATAAAATTCGGCAAATCCCTTTCTCCTGTCAAGTGCCCCAACATAACTAAAATCTTTTCTTTCAGGATTTAATTCATACGGTATTTTGGTTAAATCAATTATGTTGTTGAAAATAATTGATTCGATACCATTACGAGACAATGTGCTTTTTTGTCCTTCGTGTTGAGCAAGAACCAAATCAGCTTTTCGAACTATTTTAGGAAACAGTAATTCTGTTAAAAAGATTTTTACAAACCAG
>CAIRSO010000357.1 GCA_903881215.1 uncultured Bacteroidia bacterium | reverse complement strand
TATCCAATTCTCTTTCAATGCGATGAACCAAGTAGAATGGAAGGTTGAGTAAAGTAAACTCCGTTCCGGCGATGGTTTTTGCTTTCTCGACAGCATAAGGTCCTTGCCATACACGTACTGCCAGGTGGTGAGGCGCTACATCCATAAATTGATGCAACGACCGTAGTTTACCAATGCTACCCGATTTTACTTCGATAGGTATGAGTTTGCCGTTGTATTGGTACAAATAATCGATTTCAGCGCTGGATTGTTTTTTCTCCCTCACCCAAAACTGAAGCTTGTTCATGATGCTGTTTGATATCGCAAGCAGTTCCTGACCGGTAATGTGTTCGGCTATTCGACCTCTGTAAACATCTGCTATATCCTCCATGGAAAGAATATCTTTCACCATGTTGGTAGAATAGTTTATCAGGCCGGTATCCAGTGTATGCAATCGAGGCTTTAATTTTAACTTAGGTAATGCCGGAATAACCGCTTCGGTTGTTGGATAGACCAACTGGAACAGAAAAGTCTTTTCGAGTGTTGTAAATGCCTCCCTCATTTCACGGAACTTATAGGTCGATCCGCCAAAATTTTCAATGGTAATTCGGCTTCCTGCGACTTCAAAAGCGGTATTGAGAATATGCCTGATATATTGTACTTGTGACGAAGAAGGAGCGTATTTCTCTACATCTTCAATATACGATTTCAGGAGGCTTTCATAAATTGGCTGCAAGGCAGTGAGGTCATTATTGCGGGCATATTGTTCCACCACCTGTGGCATTCCGCCGATGGTCAGGTATTTTTTAAATTGCCGCATTAAATGAGGGTGGGCAAAGGCAGGAATTTCATTGCTATTCAATATTTCGAGGCTTTGATTTTCACCCGTTGCACCCAAAAATTCGCGGAAAGTAACGGGGTGCATCATCATATATTCCACTCTTCCTACCGGATAAGAAATTTTGCGGTCCATGATCGTTTCAAGCAATGAACCTGCGGCAATGACAAATAAATCTCCGGCCTCTTCTTTAAAATAACGCAACAAAGCGATTGCCCTGGGAGCGTTCTGAATTTCATCAATAAAGATTAAAGTCCTGCCCAGTTTTCGTTCCTTCCCGGCATAAAAGAACAATGCCATCAACAAATCCTGAAATGGATACGTGGTTTCAAAAATCTTCCTTTCTTCCTCTTTTTCAAGATTTAGAGCTATGTACTGGTCGAATTCTTTGGAGAACATTTCCACGGCAGTGGTTTTCCCAACCTGTCTGGATCCTCTTAATACCAGTGGTTTACGATTGTCTCTTCCTGCCCAATCCTTTAATTTATCTATGATTTCCCTGTAAAACATATTAGCGATGTATAAATGTCAGGGATAAAAGTAAACAAAAACGCATATAAGTCAAGGTAAATATTCCTCGTTTTTGTAGAGAAGTAAGGGTTGTTTTGGCCATATGCTGTATAATAGTAAGGGATTTTAAATTCGTTTAAAAATAAACGAACTTCCCCGCATAAATTTTCAGCACAAATCTTAAAGAATTCTCAAAATCCTTGTGTCTCCCTGGCGGGTTTTCCCAGGGAATGTTTAGGGGAATATTTTGGCGAATATTTTGAAGGTTGGGTTACTCCAATTTCACCATCCTGCCAATAAGCTCTTGAGCTTGGTTGTATAAGACAAAATCTGGACACGCCGTAGTAAAAATCACCCTACGCCGGGGATTATTGAACCTTTAGTACTGGATATAAATGTATATATTGCAAGTAATTAAGGATTGATATCGAAAAACGGCGCAGAGTGGCCAATTTAGCATACATGTCCAGGTTGTCGAAATTCCTGGCAGATTTTCCTGGCCGGTTTTCAAAAGTGACTATTTCCTCTTGGAATTGCTGATCTAAAAACCACACTACGCCGGGGATAATTAAATCATCAAAGCCGGATTAAAGTTTTTAAAATAACGTAAGTTCGATCTAAGGGAATTTACAAATTTGTCCGTTATCAATTATTTCGAAAACTCATTCCAAGACCATATAATCCAATAATTTTGGGAGCCAGATTATCGGCAAGAACTGTTTCTCTTTAATTAACGATCTGGAACTCAAATTGCTTTGTCTTTCCGCAGGAGTAGCGATAGTGACTATCCCATCGCTGGTCTATAGTGTTTTAGTGCCCCTGCCATTCCGCTTATTGCACTGGCTGTTGCTGAAATAAGGGATTAAATTTTGATAAACTTTTTAACAAATGTTTGATTCTTGTTTGTAATGTTGATGATATACTGACCCTTTGAAAGGTGGCTGATCTCAATCTGATTATTTGATAAATTGTAACTTGCCAATAATTTGCCATTTAAATCGAAGATCTGAATCCTGGAATTTGGATCACAATTCTGTACGAAAAGCAGATCATGAGCAGGGTTTGGGTAGATGGTTACTTGAAATGAATTGTTTGTTTTTGATATGCCAGTCATAACTGACATATCGCGGAAATTCAATTCAATACCCTGACTTCCAACTAAGTTTCTGCTGTATTGTTTCTTGTCAGCATTGTTCCAGCTCTCTGCTACTCCGAGACTCTTGCATCTGGAATTATCCTTCTCCGGATCATAAAACGCTTTTGAAGGTGGATTATCTGCCTGTGCTGCCTCAATCAAATATTTTTCTGAATAGAGTATATCTGGCAAATCAGGCCATTCCGACCGAAGAAAATCGAGACCCACTGCATCAATGGCAACCGGATCCTGGGAGACAAAGATGCTGGAAGGCCAGCGATTGTTAAAGGGCTTCATCTGCCACCTTAGCGATGGAATTCCGCTAACTGTCTTTGATGCATATATCCCGTCGATGAGGTACAATACTGTTTTTTCACCCAAATCTTTGTGACCCATGTAATCCACGAAGGTCATGTAGCGATCCTTCCCGGAGGCATCAGGATTAAAATTGGCATGGGAATTATTGGTAGGGGTGTTGTTGATGCTGGTGGCTCCGTACCAGTTTTTCCCGCATAATGTAACTCCTTGCCCAGGATGACCTTTAAGTAGTGCCATGTTTATCAGATAATCGGCTTCCACAGCGCACGAGGCAATTCCGCGGGCCAGAGCTCCATTGTTCACAGAAAAAGGAATGGCATTGTCCACGTAGGTACACTTCACGCGGCCGTTCCCGCCTACATTGTCAACAAATATTACTTCTGGATAAACCGCATGACATTTGTTGTAAATATTGTCCGTTACAAAACGGCTGGCGTCAAATACGGTAATGCATTTTTGCGGTACACCTGCTTCATTAATCAAACTTTTAAGCAACGACAATATCATTTGCGGTGTTGCATTGATGTTTTTTGAGCTGGTATGACTTGTAGTATTGTTCTGATTGATTTTTATGGCTATTTTTTGTCCGGTTGTATAACCTGAAGGCTGGTTCTTCTTTGTTAGATTGAAATGTACAAAGAGTGCATCCCAGGCTTTTACTTCGTTCTCTTTTGCACTTAGTACCTGAAGTGATTCCTTTAACATTTTGTCGGTTTCAGCTTGCAAGGTGTTTGCTTCATCCCACCAATTGCCAGTTTTTCCATCAAATTTTGCAACTTCAGGATTGAAAGTCCATACCACTCTGCCCGGAAATATTCCTCTCCCCGTACCGACAGGAAAATTGGTAGTGGCAGCTTTTTCATTTGCAAAAGAAGGGAGATTATTTTGTGCAGCAAATAGTACAAAGAAGAGAAGGGTTGCTGCAAGAAAGGTTCCGGCCAACAAGTACCTTGACCTGAGTATATTTTGCCTTGTTCGCCGGTAAGCAGCTACTGTTCCCCAAAGGCTTAACAAATAGACGACCAACCCCGACATCATCGGGGCTGCTCCCTGCATACAAGGATAATTGGCCCGTTGAGGCTTTGGAATTACCCGTATCAAAAACCACAAGGTACTTGAAATGCCCAGGAGTATAAAACCTACTTTGTGCGCAAAAACTTTTTTAGGAAGCTTCAAAAAAAACAGTACTATTACTCGAATGATGCTTCGAATTTTCTGCATTTAACTTATTAGTTTATAGTGGTTATCATTATTTTGCAAAACTTCGAAAATATTTGAGCCCAATACATTTTAATAGATCTTTCAAATTTAATCAAAAGTATATGCATATTTTATTTCATTACTCAGGAATTTTATCGAAATCCTGGCGAAATCGGATAGGAGAAACGGGATTAATTCCCGTTTCGTCCTTCCACACCACCGTGCGTACCGTTCGGTACACGGCGGTTCCTTAATTTACGCAATAGACCTTCCGATAATAATCCGAAAAGAAAATGTAGCCTGCTTGTTGAAGTCGGTCGGAGGTGATGGATCGTTTTAAGATAGGGCTATTGGCTGTATGCCAGTAACTTTTTCTTGTATTCGCATATTCCCAAGCTTTTTGTTTTGGGATGCCTAGCTTGAGGAGGTTACGCAAACGAGTTCTTATCTGTTTCCATTGTTTCCAGATAACCATCCGTAAACGCCTGCGAAACCATTCATCAACATGTAGCAGAAGGCTCTTAATATCTGCCAGCTTAAAGTAGTTAATCCAGCCGGTAATGTACTGACTGAGTTCCTCTTTCCGTCTTGCATCCCCCCACCCATTGCTCCTCGATGTGAGCATTTTAATCCGCTCTTTCATCTTGGCGATGCTTTTGGAGTGTGCCCGAAGTCGTCCCTCTTTCCTATAAACATAGAAGGAGTATCCTAGAAATTTAATCTCCCGGATACCAGCTACTACAGTTTTCTCTCGATTTACTTTCAAAAACAGAGTCTTCTCAATGTACGGGACAATGTTCGCCAATGTCCTCTCTGCACTCCGTTTGCTTTTGCAAAGAATGATCAGATCATCAGCATAACGAACAAAGCGATGTCCCCGCTTTTCAAGTTCCTTGTCCAATTCATTGAGCATGATATTGCTCAACAATGGACTTAGTGGCCCTCCTTGCGGGACTCCCACATTGGTCTCCTCAAACTTATTCCGCACCACAACCCCGGCATGAAGGTATTTATGGATTAGCGAGATAACCCGCCCATCTTTTACCGTCCTTGATAGTACTTCAATCAGTTTGCTCTGATTGACCGTATCAAAGAACTTCTCCAAGTCCATATCCACAGCATATTTGTAACCCTCCGTGATATACTCCTTGCATTTGTTTAATGCCTGATGAGCACTGCGTTTAGGTCTGAACCCGTAACTGTAAGTGGAAAACTGCCTTTCGTAAATTGGTACTAAAATCTGAGCAATAGCTTGTTGGACGACTCGGTCTACTACCGTGGGGATGCCAAGCATTCTCATCTTCCCATTGTCCTTGGGTATCTCTACCCGTCGTACCGGATTAGGGCGGTAGGTACCGCCCTTGATGGATTGTATAAGCTCATCCTTGTGCAAAACAAGATAATCCCGCAGGGATTCGACTTCCATCTTGTCTATGCCTCCGCTCCCTTTATTCCCCTTTACCTTTTTGTAGGCTTGGTTCATATTGGTCGGAGAAAGGATTTGTTCAAGCAGTCCATAACCCGTCTGGTCTGCATTTGTGAAGTTGTTTTCAGTTATCCCCATGTAGGTCTGCCCTCCTGCATACGCTTCGGGTTCCGCCCTATCTCTTTGCAGGCAGGTATCTTGCGATATTTTCTGCTTTCTTCCCTTCATCGGGTAACATTCATTTACTTTCACTTCTTAAGGTTCGATCCTTCCCGAAGTTGGTCGATTTCTCCGGTACTATGATCTCAGCTGACTTCTCACAGTAAATCTTTTTCAACCGTGACTCATACTTCGTTTCATCACGTCTGTGAGATCTCCCGTGGTAAGGCGAATAACCTTCATCCCGTGTACCCGCATCATTTACACCCCGATGTCCGTGTAGTTATTGGGTTTCGTTTTGTGTTGCAAACTCACCCCATCGGATATGCCTGATAATGTTCGTGTTCCTCGGGTCGGAACTTTGCCGCCAGCTTCCTTCAGATTCCGCCTCACGGTGGACACCCTTGCTCTTGGCTAATGGTTGGAAACTACAGTCCCCCATAACGGACTTTCACCGTCAAGTTATTCGCCATGCACGGCACACAACAAAAAACACCTACAAGTCTGCCCTGTAAGTGTTTGATTTTGAGGGTGGGCCCAGTAGGGCAAACTCCTACGACCCCCTGATTATGAGTGGGAGGTCTAATCAATTTTTGTTTTCCAC
>CAIRSO010000356.1 GCA_903881215.1 uncultured Bacteroidia bacterium | reverse complement strand
ATCTTTGATGGCTTTATTTTCAAACATAACTACTGGTCATTTATCGCAGGGATCGACGCCAGAAATAAAAATTAATTTTTTTGATTTTTTTTAATTTACGATTAAATTTGTCTACTTTGTTTTCTTATTATTGCACTACTAAATCCGACACAACAGATCCAAACTAAAAACCTCTATTTTATGAAAAAGTACAATTTTAACGCAGGTCCCTCTATTCTACCCCGCATTGCCGTTGAAAACTCAGCCAAGGCTATTCTGGACCTAAACGGCATTGGATTGTCATTGCTTGAAATATCTCATCGCAGCAAAGATTTTCAGGCTATCCTTGATGAAACCGTTGCCCTGTTTAATGAACTCCTGAACATTCCCGCAGGATATCAGGTGATTTTTCTGGGCGGAGGGGCAAGCTTGCAATTTTGCATGATTCCCTATAATTTTCTTAACAAAAAGGCTGCCTATCTCGAAACGGGCGTTTGGGCTCAAAAAGCGATCAAAGAAGGCAAATTTTTCGGAGAGGTGAACGTGGTTGCCTCCTCCGCTGATAAAAATTTCTGCTATATTCCAACCGGGTATGCCATCCCGACGGATGCCGATTATTTTCATATAACAACCAACAACACCATTTATGGGTCGGAAATCCGCTATGACATGGACAGCCCTGTTCCACTCATTGCGGATATGTCGTCGGACATCCTGAGTCGTCCGGTCGATGTTTCAAAATACGCCATGATCTACGGCGGAGCCCAGAAAAACCTCGGTCCGGCCGGAGTTACCTTCGTGATCATCAAAGAAGATATGCTCGTCAAAGCGGATCGCAAAATACCGACAATGCTCACCTACTCGACCCATACCAAAGAACCGTCACTATACAATACGCCTCCTGTTTTCGCAATTTATACCTGTCTCGAAACCCTGCGCTGGATCAAAAGCCTTGGCGGCGTAAAAGCCATCGAAGCAATGAATATCGCCAAAGCTGAACTTTTATACGATGCCATTGACAAGAGCAGGATGTTCGTAGGAACAGTTGCAAAAGACAGCCGTTCCCTCATGAACATCTGCTTCATCATGAAAGACCAGTATAAGGACAAGGAGGACGCCTTCATGGAATTTGCAAAAACAAAAGGCATGATCGGAATCAAAGGCCACAGGTCAGTCGGAGGTTTCAGGGCTTCGACATACAATGCCATGCCGATTGAGAGTGTGCAGGCTTTGGTGGATGCAATGAACGAATTCGAGAAAATAAACGCTTAAACAAACTGAATATGACAAAAGTATTGGTAGCTACAGATAAGCCTTTTGCTGCTTCTGCAGTAAAAGGTATCCGCAAGGTGGTTGAAGATGCCGGATTTGAATTGGCTCTTCTTGAGAATTACACAAGTCAGGACGATTTCATCAAAGCAGTGGCAGATGTTGATGCCGTCATCATCCGGAGCGATAAAGCAGATAAATCTGTGATTGACGCCGGCGATAAACTAAAGATCATTGTCCGAGCCGGCGCCGGGTATGATAACATCGACCTTCAGGCGGCCACTGCAAAAGGCGTCGTTGCCATGAACACCCCTGGCCAGAATTCAAACGCCGTGGCAGAACTTGCATTTGGCATGATGGTTTATTACGCAAGGGGTTTCTTCAACGGTAAATCCGGAAGTGAACTCATGGGTAAGAAATTGGGAATCCATGCCTATGGTTTTGTGGGAAAAAATGTTGCCCGCATTGCAAAAGGGTTTGGCATGGAGGTTTATGCGTTCGATCCGTTTATTTCACGTCAGGATATTGAGAAAGACGGCGTAAAGTGGATCGGAACAGTTGAAGAATTATACAGTACTTGTCATTTTATCTCTTTGCACATCCCTGCCAACAGCCAGACTAAACTGTCGGTGAACTACGCGCTGCTTTCCAGAATGCCAATACCCGCATGCCTTGTTAATACTGCAAGAGCTGAAGTTGTGCATGAAGCCGACTTGTTGAAAATGTTCCAGGAAAGAAAAGATTTTGCTTATCTGACAGATATTGAACCCACAAATAAAAGTGAGATCGAAGCAGGTTTTAAGGCAAAGTTTTTCTGTACCCCTAAAAAAATGGGAGCGCAGACGGAAGAGGCTAATATCAACGCCGGCATTGCAGCTGCGAGGCAGATTGTAAGCTTTATCAAAGAGGGAGATAAAACGTTTCAGGTTAATAAATAACCCATTGGTTTGATTTTTTTAATATTATTGCACCAACAAGGGTTCATCTTTGTTAACTTATTGTATCACTAAAAGAGCTCAACCATGGAAAACGAACACGAAAGACCTGCTACTTTCTTTAGGTTTGAAGATCTGAGAATCTACCATAAGGCTCTTGAATACGTCGATTGGGTGTATTTAATGGCCAAAAATACCAGCGATGATCCTTTCATGAAATTGTATTTTGAACGATTTCTGACCTCTGCCAATGGAATAGCTCTGAACATTGCGGAAGGTTCCTCCCGAAATAAAAGTCAATTCGTGTATTAT
>CAIRSO010000355.1 GCA_903881215.1 uncultured Bacteroidia bacterium | reverse complement strand
ATCAAAGAATCCTTGTCCAATCGTGCGATCTGTCCCTATTCCCTCATTTTTTAAAATCTGAAGGGCTTTTTCCAAAAGATCAAGATTGTCGCCGGTAGCTATAAAAAACAGGCCTGAATAATCCTTAAAAAAGACCCTTTCCATATAAAAAGGTTCGGCATCCGTAGCAGCTCCTTCAATTCCATAGCGGGGAACCTGTACACGTGGTGCTACTTCTGAATGGATAAATCCATCCACAGGTAGGTTTTCTTTTGTGAAAAAGTTCGACTTTAAACATTTTTTGGTTAGTTCCAGATCTGCATACAAATAGTTTTCTCCATTTATCAGGCTGGTAAAACTTTCAAAATCAATCCATTCAACTTTCTTAATCTGCTTGGCAATTTCCTGAAATTTGGGAGGAGATACTCTTTTGTTTTTTAGCTTCGGAAAAAAGAATAATGCTTTATCATCCTTGCTTCTCTGATAAAACGGGAAAAGACTACTTATCTGAAAACCCAGATCACCATCTGCGGGTATAGTATATCCGACACTTGCCAATACTGAGGTAAGGGCGGCATACATACTGTCAGAGTGCAAATATTTTTGCGAACTCCCGTAGTCAAGCCGCTCATCACCAATATGAATGGGCGCTGTGAAATGTAGTTTATAAACGTTGAAAGTCGTTTTCATTATTTGTCAAAATAGTGTTCAAATGATACAGGGGTTTCAGTTATTTTATGAAACTTGACTTGTCCATAACCCCGCGAGCCACTACCTCCCAAGTAGTCGTTTTCGAGGGCTTTTATTCCCTTTTCCAATAAGGTTACAGACTTCTTTCCATCGGCATCATTATCCCATACATTGATCACAATTTCCAGATCAAAGAAAGTACCGGCAGGAACGCGTTCGGTTTGACGGGGATTATCCGCTTTGCCTGTAACTCTGTTAATAGTGTTCTCGAATTTTACTTCGGAGTAAGGCATATCCGTATAGTCAGATTCATCTAACGCTTTTTTACTTTCAACAGACATATATGAATCCCTGATAATAATCTTTGATGGTTTGTTGTCATTGGCAAATCCAAAAAGATCATTAATCTCACTATTCCCTCCAATCTCTGCAGAACCGGCAATTTGCTCCAGGAGACTTCGTATTTTCCCTTTTATCGAACTTCCAGGCAAATAAGGCAGATTGTCCACACTTCTTCTGATAATTGGATTATCAACGCCTCCAATTTCAACATTTTCTTTACTGTCACCAATGTGGATTCCAGTAACGATTTCTATACTATATACTTGATGTATTTTTTTTATCAATTTTGTTTTCATTTTGTCTGTTTTTTTAGTTTACTTACCGCCGAAATACTTATGATATGCCACAATAGCTTCGATTAGCCTTACAAAATTTATAAGGTCTTTTTTAACACCCGGCCGAATAAAATTGATTCCTTTCTCAAGTTCTTCATGGAACTCTTTAATTTTTGTTTTGCATACAGCTCTCCCGAAATTAAATGTGGTTCCTCTGCCGACAGCATATGCAAGCTTTGCTTTTAGTAACGGAACATCATCTTGGTATTTTTCGGGATCAGCTTGAATTCGCTTAAGTTCTCCGAAAAATTTGCGGATTTGCGATGTGGTTAATGGATCGGATTGATCTCTTTGTTGGAGAAATTCGCCAAATGATTTTGCCCAATT
>CAIRSO010000354.1 GCA_903881215.1 uncultured Bacteroidia bacterium | reverse complement strand
TGATTGTTTTCACTTCCTTTAGTCAAACGGGTTCACCCGCACGCCTGGATCGTGCCCACAGTTTTTTTGGGCTCCATTTCGATTTTCATGCTGGTCCTGATTGCAACGAAGTGGGAAAAAATGTGAATGAATCAATGATTAATAACCTGATCGACAAGGTTCATCCTGATTTTATTCAAGTCGACTGCAAAGGACATCCTGGTTATTCAAGTTATCCGACTAAAGTAGGTAATCCAGTCCCGGGATTTGTGAAAGATCAATTAAGAATCTGGAGGGATGTAACTGCCAATCGAGGTGTTTCACTTTATTTGCACTATTCAGGAGTCTGGGACTCGAGAGCTATTGAGCTGCATCCGAATTGGGCAGCCATCGCTGCAGATGGTACTCCCAACAAAAACAGCACTTCAGTATTTAGCAATTACGCTGATTCACTGCTAATTCCTCAATTGATGGAACTTTCATCGGTTTATGGTGTCGATGGCGTCTGGGTTGATGGCGATTGTTGGGCACATCAAGTGGATTATTCGGCCAAATCATTGGCCACGTTTAAAGAAAAAACAGGAGTAGGGGAGATCCCTCGCAAAGCCGGGGATCCTAATTGGAAAGAGTTTCTTCAGTTTAACAGGGATGGATTTAAGTCTTATGTTACCAAATACACCAATGCGCTTCATGCCAGCAATCCGAAATTTCAGGTTGCGAGTAATTGGGCCTTTTCGACATTTATTCCCGAAGCTGTATCCATACCTGTGGACTTTATTTCCGGTGATTTTTCTGCACTAAACAGTGTAAACAGCGCCCGCAGTGAAGCGCGCTTCATCCGTAACCAGGGTAAACCATGGGATTTGATGGCCTGGGGATTTTCCTGGATGGGCAATGAGCCGGGGACCCAATGCGTGAAAAGTGCCCTTCAGATTCAACGGGAACTGGCTTCTGTCATTTCCCTCGGGGGGGGAGTGCAGATTTATCTTCAGCAAAAAAGAGATGGCTCCATCCATAACTGGATGATTCCTATGCTGGCTGAAGCAGCAAAATTTTGCCGAGATCGGCAACCCTGGTGCCAGAATGTGGTTGGAGTTCCTCAAATCGGACTCATCTTATCCAAGGATGCTTTGTATGAAAAAACAAACAAACTCTTTGGCGGTTTCGACAAAGAATTGACTCCTTTAAAAGGGATCATGCAGAATCTGCTTGCCTCTCAATATGTTGTCGATATTGTCGCAGAACATCATCTGACAGATATCGGCAAATATCCGCTATTGATCTATCCCGAATGGGAAACCATTACGCCTGACTTTAAGAAAAAATTGCTGGAATATGTCTCTCAAGGTGGAAAATTGCTTTTGATCGGTCCAAATTCTGCCTCATTATTTAAAGATGAGCTTAATGTGACCTTCAAAGCTTCGCCTGAAGTAAAGAACAACGGACTGGAATTCAACAAGTGGATTGCCGAGTTAATGTCTCTTTCACAAGGGGTTATTCCCGGAAATGGGGTGAGGTCATTTGGAAAATACTACCAGGAAATTAACATGGAGGGGCCATCGGAAACCGCTGCAACCATCACTAAATATGGCAAAGGAGAAATTGCAGCCACTTATCTGGAGATGGGTAAAGCCAGCATGATCCGTTCTGCTCCCGTTCTGCGCGATTTTCTGGCAGCGCTCGTACGTGAGATCTTCAAGCCAGAAGTGACTGTTACCGGCTCCCACAATGTCGATGTGACGCTTAACAGTAAGCAGGGAGAACTGATTCTAAACCTTATCAACACCTCAGGTCCGCACGACAATGAAAAGGTGATGGCATTTGATGAAATACCTCCGGTAGGTCCCCTTCAGATAAAGCTGCAATTTCCAACAAAACCTCAAAAGGTAATGCTTCAACCGGAAAATATACCACTGGCTTATACTTACCAGGATGGTTTAATCCAGTGTTCTCTTCCAGTGTTGAAAATTCATGAAATAATTGTTGTTCAGTAATGTTAAAGTATGTACAATTTTTTCAGCTAATTTTTTCAGGTTAACCGAGCAATTATGTACAATTAAATTTATATATTTGAGATATCAAATTTTAACTTAAATAATTATGAAACATTTAGTTCTAGTTTTTATCCTGGCTCTTTGTGTTTTTTCTGTTAAGCAAGCTAATGCTTCGTCCTATTCTGTCAACGAGCAATCAGTTGACCAGCTGTTCGATAAAGCGATTGAAACAAACATGCTTTCGGCCACATCAACCGATTTTACGGCCAGCATGTCCAGCATTCCTACCACTGCAGTGGCAGGAAATGAAAAAGATGCAATAGTTGCAATTGTACTTGACTTTTTTCTTGGAGGATTCGGAGTCCACCGTTTTTATTTAGGCACTGAGACACTGACCGGAATTGGGTATATCCTAACTTGTGGCGGTATCTTCGGAATTGTTCCGCTAATTGACTTCGTTGTCTTGATTATCAACAATAAAGACATAGGTGCCTTTGTGAATAATCCAAAATTCTTTATGTGGAATTGAAATTGGATTATTTAAATGAGGTGCCTGTTTACTTTACACAAACAGGCACCTTATTTTTTTGATGCTTATGAAAGTACTTCTTCAAAGAATCTTCCTGTTATGTTTTTTATCGTTGTTGCAATTTCCTTTGATTGCTCAGCCGGCAAGTTATATCTCATTAAATCAAAAGACTGATGTAACAGAGAATAACAAAAAAATATCCAATGAGGTGGATATTTATTTTGACAACAGCAAGAAAATAATAACCAAGTACTATCATTCAACCAGGAATTTTATATTAATATCCAATTCATTGGGTGAAATAAAAACCTATTATCCTGCCACTAACGAAGTTGCATACAATCAAATCCGTGAATTGTCCTCTAAAAGGAATCTAATCTATTATTTTGCCAACAATTTAACAGATGACCTCGGACTTTCTGATGAAGGGTTTAACTTAACTTCTAATACCTTTGAAGATCAATATTATGTG
>CAIRSO010000353.1 GCA_903881215.1 uncultured Bacteroidia bacterium | reverse complement strand
TGTTTGAAATGTTTGAAATGTTTGAAATGTTTGAAATGTTTGAAATGTTTGAAATGTTCAACTTCCTAAACAATTTTTAAACCCCATAAACCCTTCAAACATTTTAAACTCTCAACTCTCAGTTCTCAACTCTCAACTTAAAGCGAACTATCCAGCGAATGCCCCATCCTGTCCCTTTTAGTTTGCAAATAAAATGCATTGAAAGGGTTTGATTTAACTTCTATCGGAATAGATTCAACGACTGTGAGGCCAAATGATTCAAGACCTACGCGTTTTACGGGATTGTTTGTAATCAGTTTCATTTTGCTAATTCCCAAACTGCTGAGAATTTGTGCCCCAACACCATACTCCCGTTGATCAGGATCAAATCCGAGATGGATATTGGCATCCACGGTATCCAGTCCCTGTTCCTGCAGTTTATATGCTTTTATTTTATTCATGAGTCCGATGCCACGGCCCTCTTGCTGCATGTACACAATGACACCCTTACCTTCCTTTTCGATCAGTTCCATGGCTTTGTGAAGCTGTTCGCCGCATTCGCAACGAAGTGATCCGAAGATATCCCCGGTAGCACATGAAGAATGCACCCTTACCAGGATTGCCTCATCGGGCTCCCAGGTACCTTTGATCAGGGATATGTGCTCGATGCCGTTCGATTTCTGTAGAAAAGGAATTAGCCTGAAATGGCCGAATTCAGTTGGAAGTTTCACCTCTTCACCTCTTTCGATCAGCGTCTCTTTGTCAATTTTATAGGCAATCAGGTCGGCAATTGAGACTAGTTTGAGGTCAAGCTTTTGCGCAATTTCGAAAAGCTGCGGCAACCGTGCCATTGTGCCATCGGGGTTCATTATTTCGACCAGTACACCGGCAGGTTGCAGGCCCGCTAGTCTGGCGAGGTCGACAGTTGCTTCTGTATGACCGGCACGTCTGAGAACCCCCCGGCTTTTGGCGCGCAAGGGGAATATATGCCCCGGCCGACCAAGCTCATTGGGTTTTGTATCAGGCGAAGCAAGCTTTTGAATGGTGATGGCCCTGTCGTGGGCAGAGATTCCTGTAGAGACATTCTCGCCAACAGCATCCACGGATACGGTAAACGGTGTATCATGGATAGAAGTATTCCTGCCAACCATCATCTCAAGTTCAAGCTCCTCACAACGTTCTTCGGTGAGAGCAACACAGATTAGTCCGCGGCCCTCTGTTGCCATGAAGTTGACCATTTCGGGAGTGATCTTTTCGGCTGCGGCGATAAAATCTCCTTCGTTTTCACGGTCTTCATCATCCACCACGATGATAAATTTCCCATCACGGATGTCCGCAATGGCTTCTTCTATGGTATTCAATTTTATATCACTCATAATAAATCAGATCGTAAATTTTATAATTCGGCGAATCAGGAGAGGATATCCTCCTCTTTTTTGCCTGGGAAACGAAATTTCTTAAAGAAATCGCGGTATGCATCAAGACTAAGAATGGTCGAGTCAGTTACTGCTTTGTAGGTAAGGAAGATGCCGGCAGGGAGAAATACAAAAGTAGAGAACCATACGCCGAACCACAGTCCGTGAGTGGCCTCCCGAACATATTTCTCACCGGTAGTCGAAATTACCCAGTAAAAGATAAAAAGCATAACTGACACGACGAGAGGCATGCCCAGTCCGCCTTTTCGAATGATAGCGCCCAATGGAGCCCCAATAAAAAAGAAGATCAGGCAGGCGATGGAATAAGTATATTTTTTGTGCCATTCCGTATCAAATCTGTTCAGCATTCGGGTATTGGCAACATTCATTTCATCCACTTGCTTGATGACGCGCAGATTATTTCTGGCATTGGTCAATGCTCCTTCTATCAATTGCTTGCGAATCGGCTGAATAGAATTCTGCAACAGGCTGTCGATATCAATATATTTGTGCAGCCTCAGTTTGGGAAGTGCATCAGTGCTTTTTCTGGCCAGGGTAGTCATGGCAATTGTTACAGGAGCCGGATAAACAATGCTTAGCGCTTGCTCTGTATTGGAGAATTCAACCTGCTTGGATATAGAATCAACAAAATATTGCAGTTGTTTGTTGTTGAGTGCCCTGAACTGGTTGCGGAAGATGCTTTCATCTTTTCTTTCCAGCTCCATTCCCTGAAGTTTGGAATAAAGGGTCTGTTTGTTGAACTTGTCCATGCGGATTGGATATCCGGTAGACTCTCTGTCGTTACTCTGTACTTCCTCATGCGTCTCTCCAGTATAAAGATTGAGGATCATATAGCGCTTGTCTGTTGTGATCTTCATGGTTCCGGAATCTGCTACCGTGACACTCTCATTTCCACGGTCGTTGCGATGGTCATAAATCATGATATCATACAACATGGAACCGTCCATAGATTTTCGTCCCACTCTGATAGAAAAATTGTCGATATCGTTAGAGAACATTCCCTCTTTCACGACAATTTCGGGCCGCATTTGGCGGATGCTGGCCATCAGTGCGATCAGCTTTTTGTAGGAGACAGGGATCACTGTGTTGGCAAATTGGAAGGCACCGATACTAAGTAAGATGCTGACAATAATAACAGGCTTCATGATCCTGAAAAGGGAGATCCCGGCTGCTTTCATGGCCAGTAGTTCGTTGTTCTCGCCCATGTCGCCGAAGGTCATGATGGATGCCAATAGCATGGAAAGTGGCAAGGCCATCGGCATAAGCATGGCCAAAGTGTAGATCAGGAATTCAACGATTATATTCAGGTCCAGTCCTTTACCGACCAGGTCGTCAAGATATACCCACAGAAACTGCATCAGAAGAACGAACAAACTGATGAGAAGGGTGACGATCAGCGGACCGATAAAACGCTTAATTATATATAGATGTAATCGCTTCATGAATTGGATGAAGATTCGGCCGCAAAGCTAATGCTTTTTTATGATTTTATTGGGATTTTAGGAGCCGATGGCTTTTCTGAGACGGTTGATTGAGGCATCCCACATTTTAATGACGTCAGCTTCATCGGCTTCATCCACGTGGTCAACTACCATTAGCGAAAGCGCTTCAATGATTTCACCAAGAACGATATAAAATTCGAATTCGTAAGGTTCATCGCTATCGATCCACCTAAATTTGACTGATTCGAGTGGGCGGATGCAGAGCAATTCAGCAGTTTGACTGGTTTTACCCCATACAAAGGTATACTTAGACCCGACTACAAGAACATTGTCCGAAAACCACTCGGCCAAACCGGATGCTGTGCTTAGTCTGCTGAATAATACAGAGGAGGAAGACCTGATCTGATATTCAAGTTCAATTCTTTTCATTGGGACACAAATATCACTTATGAGATTTTTGGTTTTGTTTCTTCTGCAAAGTACCATTTTTTTTATCTAAAACAAAAAAAATGACCATGAGTAATAAATTTACTATTTTTCAAAAACGGCCTTGTCCAAAAAGAGAAAGGTATTATATTTGCAGGCTCAAACTTTTAAGATTTGGCGAGGTAGCATTTGACACTTCGCGAATAAAGATGAGGGTTCAAGTTCTTTTGATATTAGATATTTGGCGAGGTAGCTCAGTTGGTTAGAGCGCATGATTCATAATCA
>CAIRSO010000352.1 GCA_903881215.1 uncultured Bacteroidia bacterium | reverse complement strand
CTCAGGGACAACTGTAGTGTTTATGAAGATTATGGTAGCAGTTGTTTGTCTGAGTTTGGAGACAATCTGTTTTAAATTTTCCTTGTATTTTTCAATAGGTACAGAGATTTTTCCCTTTACATCATACTTATTCAACGAATCCTTGCGCACCAGGTCGTGCAGGCCAAAGTTGAAAAGGATCACATTCCACTCCCTGGTTCCTACCCAGGTTTCGACACTATCCAGACCTCTTGCAGTAGATCCACCGTTTCCTGGATTGTGAATTACATTAATATCGGGAGCCAGGGCTTTTTGAACGAAAGGGGTATAGCCAATTGAGATTGAATCGCCAATTATTAGCACATTTTTGACGGTATCGTCATTAGCGGCTATGCATAGCAAACAAAATAGGAGAATAGAAAGACGAGTAAATAATTTTTTCATTATTTGGTTATTAGTCACTTTTTACTTTGAAATATAACTCCCGATGGATAACAGTTGAGACAAAAAAATATAACACAGAGCAAGAATGAGAAGCACAGAGTTACACAGAGTTTAAATTATTTCAGCTCACAAAATGCAGTTGGCAACCCTTTGCTTTTAACGCTTGCGATATTTTTTCCGACATTTAGTTTTATTTTAATAATAGCCCTCCCGTTGTAAACTTCTACAGTTCTTGATCCGGAGGAAGTTCCTTGATTGTCAATCATGTTACCGTCACCAATGAGTCCGAAAAGGATAACATTGCGAGCATCCAGGCAAAGTATATTTTTAGCATCGAACAACTTGACTTCAATGGTAGCAATGTCGCCCGACTGGTCAATCTTTCCAAGAACCATTTTTTCCGGAGCTCCCCATTTTACAGTTTGGTAGACCTGCTTAATTTCATCGCTTACTGTGATTTTTCCTTTTTTGGCAACGACTTTCAACTGGTTATTCCCTTCCTGGTAAGAAACATTCCAGCGCAATCCTGCCGCTGGAAAGTCCTGACTATTCCGTTTTTTCACACCGTAACTTTTACCATTTACAAATAATTCGGCTTCTTCACAATTTGAATATACTTTAACCATTTTTTGCTCTGCGGCATCTCCCCATCTAACAGGCCAGGTATGGCCGTAAATATGCACCATCGGCTTTTCCGTCCACCATGACTGAAAAACATAAAATGCCTCCTTTTTAGTTAAATCACGTTCAACAACCCCTTTCTGATTCATGTATGGAACTGGATTATCAGGTCTGACCGGTGTTGAGAAATCTTTGAATGGCCAGTAAGCTGAACCGGTAAGGTTCGGCAATGTTTCCTGTTCTTTCAAATGCCAGTCGATAAGGTTGCAGATATATGACTCGCTCCAGTCTCCATCCTTCGACACGCGTGCAGCACCGCCGAACAAGGATGCATCCCCCAATCGTTCGTCTGCGCCTACGCCTGATTTTATTTGCTGAAGAACTTTATCCGGCGTTTCCGAGTGCCGAAGCGCATGGCTGTCTCCTCCCCATTCAGCATGTAGAAAATGTTTAACACCCTGGATTTCTTTCTCAGTCGTCTCTTTGTACTCAGTGTAAATACCCCGATACCAACCTGCCCAAATGGAAGGAGAATAGACATCCACAATATCTTTGCAGAAATCGCACCTGCGGATGGCTGTCATACGAGAAGGGTCAAGTTGATGCGAGATGGAATTAAGCTCAGTCATAAAGGTCCGGATTTTCTCTTTGTCAAATTCCGGAAAATCGCCGGGCCAGTCGTTTTCATTTCCCAATCCCCAAATGATAACAGCCGGATGATTTCGATGCTGGTCGATCATATCGGTTAGCATTTCCCTGGCCTGTGATTTGTATTTTTCACCACCCAAACCGCCCCGGCACCAAGGAATCTCTTCCCATACCAGGATACCCAAACTGTCGCAAAGGTTCAAAACAATGCGTGATTGCTGGTAATGTCCCAGACGGATGAAGTTCACTCCCATATCTTTCATCATTAGCATTTCCTGACGAATCTGCGACTCATTCATGGCTGCGCCAACACCTGCATGGTCTTCATGACGATGGGTGCCACGAAGTAAAAGACGGCTTCCATTGAGCATAAATGGCCCTTTCTCCACAAATTCAAAATTGCGGAAACCAAATTTTTCGGAAACGGTTTGTGTGCCGGATTCTGAAGTGATAGTAATTGATGCGGTATAAAGATTTGGATTTACCGGAGACCAAAGCATTGGCTTCTTAACTATCGTGGAAAAAACGGACTTCACCTCTTTAACAGACTCAGTTTCCTGTTCCTTGAGACTAATTATTTTACCAGACGGATCTTCAATTTGAATTTTAAGATGTGCCTTTAATAAGGTGCTTTTATTTTGTAATTTCAGGCTCAAATCGAGTTTTCCCTCCAATCCTTTTGCATCGACTGTTGCATTGGTCAGCATCCTTTCAATCGATAATGCAGGCGTGTAAACAAGATTGAGGTACCTGTAAATACCACCGTAAACATTAAAATCGGAGAGACTTGAAGGAATCATTTCCAGATCTCTGGAGTTGTCGCAACGAATAGAAATTGGAACTTTCCCTTTAAATAAGGCTGAAGCAGTTTTCTCCTGTAGAAAGTTTTTCACCGCATCGGTAATATCGACCGACCATTCATTGTATCCGCCAACATGCGATCCAACTTTTTTAAGATAAACATACACTTCGGTTTTTTGTCCGGCACCTTCGAAATGCAACAGAGTACGTCCATTCGCGAAAGGATTGCTAATGTCAATCTGAGTGGTGTACCAACCTGGTCCCTGATAATAATTCACATCCGGATCTACCGCATCAGTCGCATTAAAACAGTGGGGTAGGGTGATACTTTCCCAAAGTGGAACACTCTCAGGATTTCCCTCTTTTACAGGTCTGACAGCTTCCCAAATGCCTCCGAGATCGCTCCGAAGGAATTTCCAATTGTCATTTAGTCGAATTTTGGAATTGGTTTGAGCAACTAAAAAATTTGAAATACAAAGGGCTAGTAATACGAGCCAAAAGGTACTTTTTCGTATCATGTTCATTTTTCTTTGATGATCTATTGTCGCGAGCTTTTGCGATTAATTTTTTGAAGGGGCATTCTTAAGCCAAATGACCGGATGTCTGACCGGCAAATTCCTGATTACTTCAGGATGTTCAGGATTTGCCGGTAAATTCAGAAAGTTTGATATATATTGATCGTTTTTATAAGCCAGGCCGGCAAAAAGCAGGCATGACTGACGTGCTGGCCACTCTTCCCAGATGTAAATATCCTTGGCAAATGGCCATTTTGATTTATCTGCAATAAATGGAAAGATATATTCCATTCCCTTTTTCAACGATTGTCCTTTTTCTGTTTTAAATTCAAACAAATTATCCTGTGGGGTCGATAAAATTTGTGCCAGATTGCACATGGCATCGATGTTGAAAAGAGAATAGCCAAATGGCTTGGTACGTTTTAGTTCCAAGGGAAAACTGCCGTCTTCAGCCATTTGACTTGGTAGTAGAACGGTTTTGAATCGGTTGACACACATTTTGCGAACCTCTTCATTTTCGGCAATCAGGGCCATCGAAGAGGCTGTTACCACCCAGCAGGTGCCATGATTATTCTTGGCATTCATCTCGTCGACGCCATATGAGTGGGTCGTCATCCAAATCAGAAAATCACCGAACCATTCTTTGATTTTTATCGCTTGATCCGCCGGAATAGCTTTGTTATCTATCAGGATTTTGGCAGAACGAGCAACTTCCACCAGATGATAGGCATCAATCAAACCGATGCCGCGACCTGTGAAACGGCCCCAGATTGCTTGAGCATACAACATATTGGGATTCATTCTGGTAAGTGGATCGACAAACCACGAATTCAGATGCGACGATGCTTTCTCTGCGTATTTTAAATTGCCAGTAAGTAACCAGGCTGATGTTAAAGTAGCGGTAATGTCGCTGAAACGGATCATGGCATACCTGTGGTCTGAGAAATTCTCCGGATTGGTTTGGCCATCTTTCTGGATATATGGACCATCTGGTTTGGCGGGATCCGGCCACCAATAATCACCTTCCGAATAAAAATCATTTAATCCGCCGGCACTGCGCTTGCATGATGTAGCCGTAACAGTAACCGGCTTCTCCTTCACCATTTGGTTTGCCCGATTGATGGTTTCTTTTCGTATGTTTTCAAGTACTTGTTTTTGGGCATAAATGCCTGAAGTCATGTAGAAGACAAAAAGAATAGAACCGAAAATTCTGAGTTTTTTCACAATATTTTGTAATAATGTTGATTACTTATTTTGTGCCCCACGGCCAAGGTTTTGCCTTCGTTCTCTGAGCTTCTTTCTCCCACAAGAGTGCAAGTTCATTGACTTTCTCAGGCATCGTTCTGGCAAGATCAATTGTTTCTGATGGATCCGCATTCATGTCATACAATTCCCAGGATTTTTCGTCAGCAGAGGTGAATTTCTTCTCCTTTTGAGCTCTTGCCACCAGTTTCCATTTGCCGGTTCGGATCGCCCTGTTTCCTTCATGTTCCCAGAAAATGGACTCGCGGTTGACTGGCTTATTTAAAAATGCCGGTACAAGGCTTGTTCCTTCAAAGCTTTGAATCGCGTTTCCATTGAAGGTTTTCGGGTACTCAATACCTGTTATATCCAGGCAGGTTGCCATGATATCAATCAGGTGGGAGTTGTCGGTTCGTAATCCGCCTTTGGCTGAAATACCTTTTGGCCAACTAACAATTAAAGGGGATGCGATTCCTCCTTCATGGGCAAAACGCTTGTACAATCGATAGGGTGTGTTACTAACATTGGCCCACTCCTCTCCATAAGCAACCCAACTTGCGGGACCACCTGCCATCACACCTCTGCCACCCCGAACAAACTGACCATCGCGGGAGTATTCGGGCTTTTTGCCATAGAAAATTGAATCATAAGGCATAGGATGAGCTATTTTTTGTTCGGCAGTCAAGGGGATTTCCATCTTGTCAGTGCCAACAGGTTCAGCGCATCCGCCATTGTCGTGCATGTAGAAAATGACTGTATTCTCCAGCTCACCCTTTTTGTCAAGTTCGGCTACAATACGACCTATTCCCTGATCCATGACATCAATCATAGCGGCATAAACTTCCATTCTACGTAATTGCCACTCTTTCATTTGTTCGTCTTTCCATGCCGGAATTTTAACACCTCGTTCGGTCAGGACACATTCTTTGCTTATAATTCCCAACTTTTTAAGCTTATTGAATCTTTGTTCACGGGTATAATCCCAACCTTTGTCGTACGTGCCCTTGTATTTTTGAACTTCATTTTCAGGCGCATGGAGTGGCCAATGCGCCGCAGTGAAGGCTACATAAAAGAAAAATGGTTTACCCTTCGGATGTTCTCTGATAAATTTAACCGTGGTGTCACTGATTGCATTGGTGTAATAGAAATTCTTTCCGGGAGCAACGAAAGTATTGTTGCTAACGAGAGTTCCAGGGTCATAGAAACTTCCGGATCCATTTAGTGTGCCGAAGAAGCGTTGAAAACCTCGTTGCAAAGGCCAGTTACTTTTATCCCCGTTGGGAGAAATATCTTTGCAAACGTGCCATTTCCCGGCCATGTAAGTGGAGTATCCGGCACCTTTAAAAACTTCAGCCATTGTGACTGCATTTTTACTTAAATCATCGCGATATCCTACTTCCTCATAATTGCTGTTCGCCAAATGCCCCATTTCTGCCTGATGAGGATACAATCCGGTGAGCAATGATGCGCGGGTCGGACTACATCGGGCTGTATTGTAAAAATGAGTGAAGCGTACTCCATTATTCGCCAGTTTATCAATGTTTGGCGTTCTGATTTCTGAACCAAAACATCCAATATCGGAATAACCCATATCGTCAGTCAGTATGACCAGGATATTTGGTCGTTTTAAATTAACTGAACTATTTTGGGCCAGGAGAGGAGCAGAGACCATGCTCAGCAAAGCGAGCGTGAATGCTTTATTGGTGGCTGTATTTTTCATTTTTGTTTTTCTTTGGCCTTTTGTTTTGCAGCTTTATTGGCAGCCTTATTGGCATGACGACCGGTTCCATCTCCTTTGTCGATGTAACCTCCGGCCGGATTTAGCCGGTTGATTTCGGCTTGTAAGCTTTTTCGAGCTTCCAATGCTGCGGCATCTTTCGATTCTGCAGGAACAGCAATTTCTTCGAATGGCGCTTTACTCATATCAAATAATTCGCCAGCCTGATTAAGTTTCCAGCCTAAACTGCGCACCCAGTACATGTTGGCAAGCTGAACAAACAGTGAACTCCTGGGATTTCCTTTTTTGCCCTGAAGCTGAGCCTTGAAACTTTGTCCATCCAGAACGATATCTTTTGGAAGTGCAGATCCAGAGATATCAGCAAAAGTTGGAAGGAAGTCAGTTGAACTAATTAAATCTTCGCAAACTTTTCCCTTAGGTGTGACACCCGGCCAGTAAACAATTAATGGCTCCAGGCTTCCGCCTTCGAGCATCGATCCTTTTTGTCCGCTTAAACGACGACCGCCAATGGTAGCCGTATCAGCACGACCGCCGGCGGTTCCATTGTCGCTAAAGAAAATCAAAATAGTATTGTCGCTTAATTTTAGTCGGTCGAGTTCACTCCTTAACTGACCAACCAATTTGTCCATATAGGCAATATTGTCATCATAAAAATCTGTGGTAGATGGTTTACTGTCAGGTGTTCTCACGATTTCACCATGCACATGCGACAAAGAATAATAGGCGAAGAAAGGTTTGTTCTTATTGACGGTCATAAAATCAACCATCTTTTTGTGCATCAGGTCTGGCATGTATTCATTCTCCTTCAGAACCATGTCTATACCATTAAACTTGTAATCTGTTTTTTTTTCAAGATCCGTCCAATATATTCCGCTACCAAAATATCGTAAGTATTCGTCAAAACTAAAGTCAGATGGATCGTTGGGAAGCTGTCCCCATTTGCCGATCATGGTAGAGACGTATCCAGCCGGTTTTAAGTAAAATGGAATCGCCTTTTCAGCTTTTGTAAAGACTTCAGAGCAAGCATCCTGGTTTGTGGCCCCGGTCCGAAATGCATAACGTCCGGTAAGCAGGCATGCGCGGGATGGTCCACAAAGGGGGGTAGAATAGCCGTGTGTGAACCTCAATCCCTGACTGGCGAGTTTGTCGATATTCGGAGTTTTGTACCTGTCAGAACCATAGCATCCAATTTCAGCATAGCCTAAATCATCGGCCAAAATGAAAATAATGTTGGGCTTTTTTTCAGGGGCATTTACGGGTACAGATGCACTGCTTTTTGCAAGCATCTGTCCGGTTCCGGTCAACATTCCAAATGAAATTATCCCGGCTGTTTTTAAAAAGTTAAAATTTTTCATTTTAAAATATATTTAAGGTTTACTTTTTCTCTAAAATCTCTTTAGTCACTGCTGCCATCTCTTTTAAAAGTAACGGAAAGGCAGGTTCAGCCATTCCTCCATGGTTGAACCCCTGAAGTTCATATAGTGTTGTTTTTGTATGCCCGGAAAGCCATATCAAAGGGTTTTTCAACATCATGGATAAACGGCTCTCTTCTGTTGTATTATACTTGCTTAGTTTTTCCCAAAGTTGAAACCATGAAAGATTTTTCCCGGTCAGAGCTGCAAATAACATGAATTGTCGTGGTTCGGGTTGTTGGTCCCAATGATCGACATCCTTGTTTCCTGTCCATTTTGATTTGTCGTTGAGATAGGGTAACATATAGTCTAAACCTCGCCATAATCCACGTCCATCCTCAAGTTTGAAATTCCAGCCATCGAAATTTATGTCTGAAATAATCCACAGAAGTGCGGCGGTAGCATCCAAATTAAATAGCGAATAGGAGTAAGGTTTTGTCCTGGCCAGTTCTTCCGGATAACTTCCATTGGCAGCCATTTGGTTGGGTAACAGTATTTTTATATAACGGTCCCTGCAAAGTTTTAGCACTTTTTCATCACCTACCAATCTTGCGTAAGAAGCTACTTGCGCATGCCACCATGAGCCGTGATTATTCTTGGCATTCATCTCATCAATACCATAAGGATGGGTTGTGAGCCAGGCAATAAATTGTTTGAACCATTCCTTCATCAGTCCGATGTCTTTGACCGATGCATAAGGAGATTTTTCCAGAATCAGAACTGATTGAGCTACATCCATCAACTGTCCGGCGTCAATAATTCCGGTGCCTCGCCCAGTATTGACTCCCCTGATTGCCTGTGCGTAAAGCATGTTAGGGTTCATCATCGTAGCAGTATCAACCAACCATGCTTTCAAATGTTCCATAGCTGCTTTGACATATATCTCTTTTCCTGATAGGATCCAGGCAGATGTATGCGACCCTACAATCCATGAAAATTTACGCAGATCGTCGTCATGGTCTACGAAACGACCCGGAAATCGCAAACCGTCATGTCTGATAAATTTCCCATCCGGATTGGCCGGATCGGGCCACCAATATGGTCCTTCAGAGTAAAAATCGTGTTTGCCGCCTGCACTTCTTGGTGAAGAACTGGCAGTTACAGTTCTGGGTTTTTCGCTTAAAAGTTTGTCTGCTCTTTTTATTATCCGCTCCTTTTCAATTTTAATCACCTGCCCGACAATTGAATCTGAAAAGGCTTTTCCACCGGTTTCAAGACTTATTCCTTGGTAATTTGCCCTGCATAGTCCTGATATTAACAGAAAGACAAAAATAGACATCAAAAATTTTGAAATTGAATTAGTCAT
>CAIRSO010000351.1 GCA_903881215.1 uncultured Bacteroidia bacterium | reverse complement strand
GATTTTTAAAATTAAAATTGTTGTTATTCTCCTTATAGATATTTCCCTGGTAGGTTGACTCAGTTGAGTTTGCATTGATAATGCTTAACGTTGTCGATACTTCACCCCTTTGGTAAATTCCAATTCCGGCAGGGTTGATACTCAATGATCCAAAGTCACCACCCAGTGCGCCAAACGCATTTCCCATGGCTTTAGAGCGTGCTGTTGATCCATAATTTTGCTGTGAAAACAACAGTGCATTATCGACGTATTGGGCAGATAATAAGGATGTTAGCCCAAATAGTGTGAAAAGTGTAAAATATAATTTTTTCATTGGAAAGATTTTTGAATATGTATATCCTTTTTTACCTGGTTCTGCCGGAACCACCTCCACCGCCAGTATTACCACCGCCAGTGCTTCCGCCGCCGCTGCTGCCAACACTTCCCCCCGAATTTCCTCCACTATTGGAAGAAGGGGCTGAATATGTTCTGGTAGAAGGAGCAGGACTTGAATAGGATGGTGATGAGCTTCTGCCGCTACTGTTACTTGGTGCCACCGAAGAACGGGTTGATGAATTACTGGCTGGTCCACGCTGGTAACTGTTTGATTGCTGAGTTCTTACTGCACCACTATTTGTGCTGCCTGAACTTTGCGGTCTGGAGAAGCGTGTTGACTGCGTTCCACCCGAACTTGATTGAGGAGTACTGTATTGTCTAGTTGACCCGGTATTGTAAGATGGCTGCGTATTCATTCTTGGCCTGGTATAGGTTGGAGTATAATCTCTTCCCGCCGATACTGGTCTTGTTACATTGCCTGGATTAACCGGTTCGCTGCTCTGAATATTATTCGTACCCGAACGTCTCAGATTGGAGATGGTTGCTCCTCTGTTTACCCGTGTACTTTGCATGGTATTGTTACCTTGATTCTGTTGCAAAACTGTTGCTTGTCGGGTAGCTGAACTTCTTGTGCCAGTTGCACCGCTTCCACCGGAAATTGTTCTTGATCCGGAAACTGCACCATTCATAGTATTAGTTCCTGACAATCTTGTAGAAGAGGCATTAGGATTTCTTCCCATTGTCTGACCATTGAAACTGCCGGATCCAGAAAGACTACCACTTTTGTTATTCATTCCATATCTTACTGCATTGGACTCACCGCGTTTGCCGGTGTGGTTCTGTTTGCCTGCGTAGTAATTGCCACCTTGCATTCCACCGTAACCATCATAATAGCCACCGCTGGTCCAGCCCCAACCGGGGTAATATCCACCACCACCCCAGCCGTAACCACCGTAACCGCCGTAACCATATCCTCCATAACCGCCGTAACCATATCCTCCGTATCCATAGCCAAAGCCTGAATACCAGGGGTCCCAGCC
The DNA here is from genome assembly GCA_903881215.1 of uncultured Bacteroidia bacterium. Taxonomy (GTDB): domain Bacteria; phylum Bacteroidota; class Bacteroidia; order Bacteroidales; family Prolixibacteraceae; genus CAINVV01. Next base: position 9,854 of record CAIRSO010000351.1, on the reverse strand, counting down.
ACCATAGTAACCTCCGTAGAACCCGCCATATAAACCACGCCAGCCCATACCCCAGCTAAATGGTGAACCATAGTAAGGACTCCAGAACGGATCCCAGAAAGGGTCATAGAAATATGGATTGTAGAAGGTTCTGATTCGAGTGGAATAATCCATCTCTTCGCCTTCAAAATAGTTGTTGATTGTTATCTGCTCCTGGTTATCCTTGTATTCCATGATTGTATCAGAATAAGCAGGCTGATCATCGAAATAGTAGGCATTTTTGTCTTTCCTGCTATTTTTGGGAACGATATAGTTGTCAACTACTTTTCCTTGTTCATTTTCTTGGACCTGCATCACAACAGTGCTCTTTTTCTGAGGTTGTTTGACCTCCTTAACTGTTTCACGGATCGCCGGCAGCGCGTCTCCAGGTGTGAAATAGAGATCATCTGAATAGCCACCCGAGGTTACCTTTGAACCTGTTGTACAGGCGGTAGCCAGAAAAGCGACTGCGATTAATAGTTTCACGTTCAGTTTCATGTTTTGTTCCTCCTTTTCTTTAGATATCCTTCAATTTTCCTTATTTTTGCACAAGAAATATATACAGATACAAGCAAATATCATACCAAAATCCTATAATGGCAAAAGAACTTACAACGAAAGAAGAAAATTATTCGCAGTGGTACAATGACCTGGTTAGCAAGGCTGATTTAGCCGAAAACTCCGCGGTTCGCGGATGTATGGTGATCAAACCATACGGGTATGCCATCTGGGAAAAGATGCAGGCTGCTCTGGACCAAATGTTTAAAGATACGGGTCATGAAAATGCCTATTTCCCGCTTTTCATTCCCAAATCCTTTTTCTCAAAAGAGGCCAGCCATGTGGAGGGTTTTGCCAAAGAATGTGCCGTAGTTACCCATTACCGGTTGAAGAACGATCCAAATGGAAAGGGAATCATTGTTGATCCTGATGCCAAATTGGAAGAGGAGTTAATTGTGCGTCCAACTTCCGAGACCATCATATGGAGTACCTACAAAAATTGGGTTCAGTCCTACCGTGATCTACCGATTTTGGTGAACCAGTGGGCCAATGTTGTTCGCTGGGAAATGCGCACCCGGATGTTTCTTCGGACCTCTGAATTTTTATGGCAGGAAGGCCATACGGCTCATGAGTCTAAAGAGGAGGCATTGGTGGAGACAGAAAAAATGATCAATGTCTATGCCGATTTTGTCGAAAATTACATGGCTGTACCAGTCATTAAAGGTGCAAAATCGGAGCATGAAAGATTTGCCGGTGCCCTTGAAACATATAGCATTGAAGCCTTGATGCAGGATGGGAAAGCCCTTCAGTCAGGGACTTCGCACTTTCTGGGTCAGAATTTTGCAAAAGCCTTCGAAGTTCAGTTTACCTCCAGAGAAGGGAAGCTGGAATATGTATGGGCCACCTCCTGGGGAGTCTCAACCCGTTTGATTGGAGCCTTGATTATGGCACATTCTGATAACAACGGATTGGTACTTCCACCCAAATTGGCTCCAATTCAAGTTGTAATTGTGCCAATCTACAAGAATTTTGATCAATTGGCCCAAATTTCAGAGAAAGTGAAAGTATTGGTTGAAAAACTGAAGCGGAGAGGAATCCGTGTGAAATATGACGACCGCGATTCACAACGGCCGGGTTGGAAGTTTGCTGAATATGAGATGAAAGGAGTGCCTGTACGCCTGGCTATAGGTCCCCGCGACCTCGAAAATGGCAGCGTTGAGGTAGCTCGCCGTGATACGCTGGAGAAAAAAGTCGAACAACTGGAGGGTATTGAACAGCATATTGATGACTTGCTTGTCGAAATTCAAGACAATATTTACAACAAGGCTTTGAAATTCAGAGAAGAGAATACCACCAAAGTGGATACCTACGAAGAATTCAAGGAGCGTTTGAATACCAAACCAGGCTTTATCCTGGCTCACTGGGATGGCACCATGGAAACTGAAGCCATTATCAAGGAGGAAACCAAAGCCACCATTCGCTGCATTCCACTAGATAGTGTCGAAGAGGAGGGGAAATGTATCCTGACAGGAAAACCATCCCACAGGAGAGTTCTTTTTGCTTTGTCCTATTAATTTTTATTGGCCGGTATCGGCCGTCAATTTATGGAAAAAAGTGTAGTCGACCGGTTTCTGAAATACGTCGGGTTTAATACTCAATCGAATCCGGAGAGCACCAGTTGTCCCAGTTCCGAAGGACAGGTGATATTTGGGAAAATGCTCGCCGAAGAGTTGTTGCGTATTGGGCTTTGCGATGTAGAGGTCGACTGGAACGGTTATGTAATGGCAACTCTTCCCTCCAATGTGGAGCATCAGGTGCCTGTGATCGGTTTTGTTGCGCACATGGATACAAGCCCGGATTGTTCAGGGAAAAATGTGCGTCCCAGGCTCATCAATTCTTACGATGGCAACGACATAATTCTGAATGAAGAAAAGAATGTTGTGCTTTCAGTCAAACGCTTTCCTGAGATTTTAAAATACGTCGGACAGCGATTAATTGTGACAGACGGAACAACCCTGCTTGGGGCAGACGACAAGGCAGGCCTAGCCGAAATTGTTACAGCCATGGAATATTTGATGGCACACCCAGAAGTAAAGCATGGGAAAATTCGGATCGCCTTCACGCCTGATGAGGAAATTGGCAGGGGAGCCGATCATTTTTATGTTCCAAACTTTGGAGCAGAATATGCTTTCACAATGGATGGAGGTGAACTTGGCGAATTACAGTATGAGAATTTTAATGCTGCTTCCGCCCACGTGGTTTTTCATGGAATCAATGTTCATCCGGGTTCTGCCAAGGATAAAATGAGGAATTCTATTCTGCTGGCGAATCGCTTCATCAACGACCTGCCGGCAATGGAAATACCTGAACACACTGAGCATTATGATGGATTTTTTCATCTGGCAAAATTTGACGGGCATGTCGACAAAACCGAAATTGAATTCATTATCAGGGATTTTGACAAACAAAATTTCGAGGAAAGGAAATCTCTGATGAAGAATATGGTGGATAATTTAAACTTGAAAAGTGGTGAACAGGTAGCTGAAATTACCATTAAAGATCAGTATTACAACATGAAAGAGAAGATTGATTCTCAATTCTATATTGTTGAACTGGCAAAAGAAGCGATGATTTCCTGTGGCATTGAACCTAAAATAATCCCGGTGCGTGGAGGAACAGATGGTTCAAGGCTCTCATACATGGGATTACCGTGCCCGAATATTTTTGGAGGAGGGCACAATTTTCATGGAGAATATGAATACATCCCGACAAAATCAATGGAGAGTGCCTGTCGGGTAATTGTTGCTATTGGTTCCAGAGTAGCAGCCCTTTAACTTCATTACAAAAAATAGGAATCCGGATGGTCGAAAAATGGATCAAACACCTTGAATCGAGTCAGCTCTTTTCTTCCAGTGATACCTTATTGGTTGGAGTGAGTGGCGGCATTGATTCGGTTGTTCTGCTGGATCTGTTAAACACTACCGGATTGGCTTTCGCGGTAGCTCACTGCAATTTCAGGTTAAGGGGGGAAGAATCCGATCTCGACGAAAAATTCGTTAAACTATTGGCCGAAAGATATGAAAAGCCATATTTCAGTCAAACGTTTGACACTGCTGAGTATGCTTCAGATCATGGGATTTCCATTGAGATGGCAGCCAGGGATCTTCGTTACGAATGGTTTGAAGAGATCCGAAAAAACCACCATTTTGATTGGATCATTGTGGCCCATAACAGCGATGACCAGATCGAGACATTTTTCCTTAATTTGGCCAGGGGTACCGGAATAACAGGGCTTACCGGGATGAAAGCTGTGAATGGGAAGGTCGTTAGGCCCTTGTTGTTTGCCTCCAGAAAAGAGATTGAATCGTATGCTTTAATTCGCAAACTTCAATTTCGTGAGGACAGTACCAATGCATTGACTGTTTACCAGCGCAACAGAATAAGGCACATGCTGCTTCCCCTCATGGAAGAGTTAAATCCTGCTTTCAGAGTGAGTATGCAAGAAACAATGGGTCACTTGAGAGATGCCTCTTCCATCTATTCTCAGGCCATCGAAAGGGCATGGGATGTGGTTGTTCAAGCTAATCCCGGGAGTGATTTAGCCCTTTCACTTTCAGAGCTGAAACTTCTTAGCCCACTGTCTACCTACCTCTTTGAATTCCTTAAACCCTTTCATTTTAACGGAGATGTGGTAGATGAGATAGTAAATGCACTCGACGGACAATCAGGTAAACAATTTTTTTCCGCTACCCATCGTGCCGTGCTGGATAGGGAAGTTCTACTGATTCAAAAACTGGCCGAACTGTCGGATGCAAGATATTACCTGGAAGAAGATTGTGAAAAACTCTACAATCCAATCAAACTTGCGATTTCGACACAAATTAGAACTGCTTCCTTGAAACTGAATACTGCTGCCTCCACAGCCCTGATTGACAAGGATAAGCTCCAGTTCCCATTGATACTTCGACATTGGCAGAAAGGCGACAGCTTTCAACCCCTGGGGATGCAGGGGATGAAGAAACTAAGCGATTTTTTTGTAGACGAAAAATTTAGCCTGACAGATAAGGAAAATTGCTGGCTACTCACCAATGGAGAGGAGATCATTTGGATCGTTGCAGTTCGATTGGATGATCGTTATAAAATTACGCCGGCAACCACCAATGTGCTGGTAGTTAAGCTATTTTAATCAGAACATTTAATGCTATTGTAGTTTTTTGAATCGCAGACGATCCTCCTTGCGCATCTTCTCTGTTGCGTATTGAATAATTAATCTCGGTGATAGATCCTTCCATAGCAGCAGAAATTCTTCGGTTTGTTCAGGCTGTTTTTTCCATGCCTCGCGAAGAAACCAGCCCAGTCCCTGATGTACAACTCGTTCGGAATCCGTCATCAAAGGAGCAATCAGGTTAAAAAACACGTTGTAATCGTTGGTAGATTTAAGCAGTTTGATAAGAAGAACAGGTAGTGCACGGCGTTGAAACTTAGGGACAGCAGTTTGCAATTTAATCAGTTCAGAAAGAGGAACGAGATTTCGAAGGAAGAACCAGGGCAAAATCTTATTGCACAAGGTATCACAATGCGCCCAGTTGACAATTCCATATTCAAACCACTGCGTGATTTCTTTGAAATTTGCTGCTGTTAAACCTTTTAATTTTTTTTCTGCGAGAAGGAGAATAATTATTGTCTCCTCATATTTTCTCGTTTTTAAAAGGATAGGCGCAGTATTCAATAATAACTCAATGGTTAAAGATTCATTTTTACTGAGTTGAGCTATTAAGGCTTTAAGTAAGTCCGATGAAACTCCATAGGCATCATACTCTAAAATTCCCTCTTTAAAATAGATGGCATATTTTTTAACGATAGCTTCATTGCTGTTTGCTTTGCAGTACGAAACAATCTCGTTACTCAACCAATTTTCTTGCGTCATTTGTTAAATTTTACCTGAGCGGCAATTAGAAGACACACAAAATGAAAGTGCAGTATTATAATTAACCTTGAATCACAAGTCCGGCCCGAACATCTGCAGCTAGTTGCTCACCTTTCAGCAGCCTTACGATTTCAAGGGAAAAAACCATGGCTGTTCCCGGACTTTTACCTGTAACAATGTTTTCATCAACTATAAAAGGTTCATTTACAACTGAAGCTCCTGTGAGCTTATCTTCAAAACCGGGATAACAAACTGCCTTTCTGTTTTGCAGGAAACCAAGTGAACCCAATATCATCGGAGCGGCACAAATGGCTGCTATCCATTTTTGCTCCTGATTAAAGTTCTTCAATTGACCGATCAGCCCTGCGTGGTTCATCAGGTTTGTTGTACCGGGCATTCCTCCAGGCAGGATGATCATTTTTGCATGTGAATAGTCAGCCTCATCGTAAAGCATATCAGCCTCGATGCTTATGTTGTGGGCTCCTGTCACTTTGAGCGTACCTGTTACTGAAACTGTCATCACATCAAGGTTAGCACGCCGGAGAACATCAATGATGGTTACAGCTTCCGTCTCCTCAAAACCTGTAGCCAGATGGATCAGAATTGTTGTTTGCATAACGCATAAATTAAGTTTTTTTACACATCGATATACAAATATAAAAAAAAGAAGCCGTCTCATTGCGAAATGAGACGGCTTCTTTTTTTTATATTATTCCCTAGTTTACTCCCGTAAGTCGGGCGATATATTTGTCGACCAGTCTGCCTTCATTCGTGTCTCCGTATTTGTCCTTAATAACTAAATACTTTGCCAATGCCTTTTCCTTGTTACCCATTTGCTCATACATTCTAGCTTCCTTAAGCATATAGATAGGAGTCGTAAAATTATTGGCTTTCATTTCTGCCGCCTCGGCATAAAATTTAACTGCTAGTTCCTTGTTTCCAAGCTCAGCATAGGCATCCCCAATGGCACCTGTTGAAACAGGTTTCAAAAGCAGATCATCTGATTTGAAATCTTCAAGGTAACTGATGGCCTCTTTGTATTTGCCAAGGTGCAGGTAGGAGATTCCGGCATAATAATTTGCCAGATTACCAGCAGGTGTTCTGCTATAATTGTCGATAATATCCAAAACTCCGGGGTAATTACCGTCACCATTCAATGCCAGATTGAATGAATCCTTTTCGAAATATTGCTCAGCGGTAAAAATTTGCTCTTTGGCTTTGTTTTGGCGGGGAATGGTATAAAAACGGTGAGTTGCAAGCAATATCAACGCTACCACTACGGCCGCTCCAAAAATGATGGAGATAATTTTTGCATTTTTTTCGAAAAACAGCTCGGCTGTTGTCAATGCGTGTTCAACTTCTTTCAGATTATCATTGGCCTGCGTCTTTGTCTCTTTGCTCATAACTGTTGGTTATCTTAAATGGATGCTTTTTTGTATGCGTGTGCAAAAATAATCGTTTTTAACAAACGAGCGCAACAAATTAGAAAATATAAGGAGGGATTTTGCTCTTTTCAGAAGATTTTGCAGAGGAAGCCTCCTTTTTTGTTTGTAACTGATGTTTGATATCGCAATATTGAGTCTCTAAAAAGTTTAGATTTGTAATTCAAAATTTCATCAGCATGTTTATCAGGGAGCTTTATGTAATGAACTATAAAAACTTTGGAGAGGCATCCCTGACCTTTTCAAAAAAAGTTAATTGTTTCATCGGAAACAATGGTGTGGGTAAAACTAATTTGCTTGATGCAGTTTACTATTTGTCATTTTGCAAAAGCTACTTTAACAATCCGGATGCACAAAATATTCGTCATTCGGAAGATTTTTTCGTTTTACAGGGAAAATATGAGTTGGATACTGACAAGGAAGAGATCCATTGTAGTTTTAGGAATGGACAAAAGAAGAAAATCCGGCGAAACAAAAAAGAATATGAACGTTTTTCCGATCATATTGGATTGCTGCCATTGGTGATGATCTCGCCTGCAGATTCAGTTTTAATTCAGGGTGGGAGTGAGGAGCGGCGTCGTTTTATGGACAGCGTCATTTCGCAGTATGACAGAACCTACCTTGATTGGCTCGTCAGGTACAACAGGGTACTGCAACAAAGGAATATCCTTCTGAAACAGTATGCAGGACAAGGTACAGTAGATCCCGACATCTTCGCGATATGGGATGAACAGCTATTGCAATTGGGTGAAAAAATCCATGCAAAAAGAGGTCAGTTTCTAAATGAATTACTGCCTGTTTTCCAAAAATATTATTCGCTAATCTCTGGCGGGAATGAGGTGGTGTCTTTAGAGTATGGATCACAACTTAATGATCAGAAGTTTGATGTGCTTTTGAGAGACTCCTTTTTAAAAGACAGAATTGTTCAGTTTACCACTACCGGGATTCACAAGGATGACCTCGAGCTGAAACTCGGAGATTATCCCATAAAGCGCTTAGGATCTCAGGGTCAAAATAAAACCTATCTGATTGCCCTAAAATTTGCTCAGTTTGATTTCATCCGTTCACTGAACAGCATCAAGCCCATACTCCTTCTGGATGATATTTTCGACAAGCTGGATAGCGGTAGGGTAGAGGAGATCGTTAAGCTGGTGGCCGACGACCATTTCGGCCAGATCTTCATTACAGACACCAATCGTGAGCACCTGGATGGTATATTGAAGGAGGCCGGAGGTGATGATTTCAAGATCTTTATGGTAGACAAAGGAGTGGTCAGTTTAATTCTTGAGAAATTATGAGAAGAAGTGAAATACATTCTCTGGGAAGCGCTATAAAAAGCTTTCTAAAAGAATCTAAGTTTGATCGGAAGCTGGCAGAAGTTGATGCCGTCTCTTCATGGGAATTTATCATCGGAAAGCCTATTGCCAGAGCTACTACCTCAATTTACATCAAGAATGAAACGCTCTATGTTAATCTGAATTCTTCCATCGTTCGCAATGAACTTTTCATGATGCGCAACGATATCATCCGTGCCGTCAACGATCATGCCGGTGGCACCATTGTGAAAGCGATTGTGCTGAAGTGAAATCCCATCAAACACATCAAACATTTTAAACCTTTTAAAACATTTCAAACCCCACCACCTAGTTATGTCCATCGATTTCTCAAAAATACCCAATCCCTGCTATGTTATTGAGGAACACCTTTTGCGCAGAAATCTCGAATTGATCCGAAACGTTGGTCGGGAAGCCGGAGTGGAAATTATCCTCGCTTTCAAAGGATTTTCATTATGGAAGGTCTTTCCGATTGTTCGGGAATACATTTCCGGTGCCACAGCAAGCGGTGCCAATGAAGCCAGATTGGTGGCAGAAGAGATGAAGTCCCTCGCCCATACTTATTCGCCCGCTTTTACTGATTCTGATTTTCAGACAGTTTTGGATTGCTCTTCCCACATTACATTTAATACTTTGACGCAATTGGCGCAGTTTTCAGAGCGCATTCAAACTTATGGCAGACACATTTCCATTGGAATTCGCGTTAATCCCGAATTTTCGGAGGTGCAAACGGAGCTTTACAATCCTTGTGCACCAGGAGCCAGACTGGGCATCATTGCAGAGCAACTGGGAGATACCCTTCCCAAAGAAGTGGAGGGATTTCATTTCCATACCTTGTGCGAGTCTTCCTCTTTCGATCTTGAAAAAACGTTGGTAGCATTTGAAGCCAGATTTGGAAAATATCTTGGTCAGTTAAAGTGGGTAAACTTTGGCGGTGGTCATCTGATGACAAGAAAAGATTACGATACCAGTCATCTTATTCATGTTTTAAAGGCTTTCAAATTAAGGTGGCCGAATTTGTCCGTGATCCTGGAACCGGGAAGTGCCTTTGCATGGGAAACAGGATTTTTGCTGGCTTCTGTTGTTGATGTAGTTGAAAACAAAGGGATAAAAACGGCCATTCTGAATGTCTCCTTCACCACCCATATGCCCGATTGCCTGGAAATGCCTTACCAACCCAAAATCAGAGGCGCTTACCAGGAAGCTGTTGATGGAAAATTTGCCTACCGAATGGGTGGTAACTCCTGTTTGGCTGGTGATTACATGGGATACTGGTCATTCGATGAGCCACTAAAACCGGGAGACCCCATTCTCTTTGAAGACATGATCCATTACACCATCGTTAAAACCACCATGTTCAATGGAGTGGCACATCCTTCGATTGGCATGCTGACTGAGAAGTCGGAATTTTCGCTTTTGAGGGAATTTGGTTATGATGACTACAAGGCAAGGATGGATTGAATTGCGCAGAACTTTTCCAAAGTTGCAACAATAGCGCAGAACTTTTCCAAAGTTGCAACAATAGCGCAGAACTTTTCCAAAGTTGTATCATTAGCGAAGAACTTTTCCAAAGTTGTATCATTAGCGAAGAACTTTTCCAAAGTTGTATCATTAGCGAAGAACTTTTCCAAAGTT
>CAIRSO010000350.1 GCA_903881215.1 uncultured Bacteroidia bacterium | reverse complement strand
TTTGCAATCTGATAGACTTCATTACATACCCTGAAATTAAGAGGATCGGTTTTCAGAATATTTCGGAGTGATTCCGTTGCCCCTTTATAATCGCCCATTCTCCGCAAAATAGATGCTTTCAATCCGATGGCCCGGGTGTTTTTCGTATTGGTCGAAAGCGACTCATTTATTTGATAAAGCGCCTTTATGAAATCTCTGTTGATGCAAGAAATCTGTGCCAATTCGAAATAGGCTGCGGAATGATACGCATAATCCCAGGTTGCACGGTATAAGGTATCAATGGCTTCTTCGTAAAGACTCAAGGCCTTGAGGGTTAACCCTTGAAGGTAAAATACTTCGCAGGTTGATGGCCGTGTATAGTCCTTGGATATTCGTTTTGCTGCAGTCGCAAAATAATTTCTTGCCTTTGGATATTCCCCATTTTTCAGGTATTGATTTCCAACTGCGATATTTGTGCGGATGTCGGAAGGATCACGTTTTAGAGCTTCTTCATAATATTCCATAGAAGTTTTATAAAACTGTTGCTGCCGGCTGCCGGTTAAGTAGAGCTCTTCTACTGTAGGTATATCCTTGGGCTGCCGGGGCCTGTCAACAATTTCCGGGAGTTTTTCTGTTCGTTGCTTTTCAACTGGTTTATATGAAATCAGCACTTTATTGATTCTGGTATCGACCATTTCAGTATAGAGGTCATTGAAATTATAGTTGCCATCAATCCTGACTAATTCAGTAAAGGCTTTTTCCGGAGATATGCTTATATTTTTCTGAAAAATGATGTTGTTACCCTTTTTCAGGATGATGCGTGCTTTTTCAACTTTTTGTGTTGAATAATAGCCAAGGAAAACCTGGTTGTTTTCCCGCTTTTCGAGATTGACGGCGCCATCAAGATTTGCATTTTTAAAGCCTTCAATATCCTTTACCGGGTACCAGTACTGCTTCCAGGTTTTAACTTCGTATGGTTTGATCCAGGTATAATCAGGCTGATTATCGGAATAAGCCCCCACCATTATTTCAACGTATGGCCCGCTGGTCTCGGTTAATCTTCCTTCGGTAGCCTGACCTCTTACTCCAGATCCCCACTCCCAAAGTTTAGCTCCTTTAACAATATTGTGATCTCCGATATGAACAGTTCCGCTGTTCGATCCGTGATCATAACCTCCCATAAAATCCTCTTTCAAATCCCATGCAAAAAAGGAGGCTGATTGTTTTACATTTTTCCACCAGCTGATATCAACCCCTTCAGTAAAATCCTGGCCTCTGTACTTTTCAGTAGAAATAGGCCAGCGGGTAAAATCGGTTTTCGAATGATAGGTAGCAAACTCAACACTCGGAGGAAAAATGGCCTGGTAGTCGTTGTTGGCATGAGTGGCAACATTGGCCCAATATAAAAATGTATTTGTGAAAGGAGTTGGATTGGAAATCGTCAGTTCTGCTTCGAAGTATGATTTTCCAGGACGAACCGTAACGCCAACGATCCATCTCATCATATGACGGGGTTCAGTCTCACCTATAAAAATTGTTTTACTGCCATCCTCATTTTCGGCCAGACTATAATCCATTGGAAGCATTGTAGACGCCCTGTGATGATGGAAAACACACCATTCGATTCCTCCCGAAACCCACGCACCCAACATACCAATATTTGAGGGTTTCACCTCATTGTTCTTGTATATAAAATTATAATTGTTCGATTTATCGGTTGCATAATAGAGCTTCCCTCCTATTTCCGGTGTAATACCTAATTTGATGTATTCATTTTCAAGGGTTAAGAATTTCCAAGCCTGATTTTCCTTTTTATTGGATATGACATCATTTTGAGCATACGGGTAAACAACGCGCCGGGCCCCCTGGAAACTTCCGCCGGTGAAAAATATCGGTGCTTTTTCTGCAGGTTCAACTTTGTAGGTTGGTAAGGTCACCAATTCTTCCGACATCTTAACCTGTGCTTTTATAGTGGAGCTGAATATCAGTATAAAAGCGAAGAATAGCGAAGCATGGGACAGTCTAGTTGTAAGATTTCGATTCATAACACATATTTTTTATATCTACTTAGATTTTTTTACATAAATTCTTACAGAAACCGGGAATTTGGAATTTCTGAAAAGCAACTTTAACTTGTTCAAGCTGTTTCTTATCGAAATCCATTAACAGGGGTACCATTAACGGAAGATAGACGATGGCCAGATTCCTTTCTGCCGTTATCCGGTTTAGAAAAATACTTTTGCTGTAGGCATCGAGAATTGGGAAAAGTGCAATAAACTTTCGGTTCTTTTCATTCGTACTAAATGGCAAAGGAGATTTGCTGATTCCGTATGCCCTGATCAGTGGAACACTTTTCAATATTATCTGAAAAAGCAGGTCTGAATGAAGCTCATAATCCGTATTAGTCCATTTTTTCAATGCAAAAAACTGTGTCTCATAATTATCTGAAGTTAGCATTTGTCGGGCAACAGGTTCTGAATAAATACTTAGTGTAAAGGCTGCAATGCTATCTTTGATTGGCCCGTTAACAAAATGCCACAGGGTATATGAAGAATAAACGGCCCCTTCGACCACAGCATTCTTAATTGTTTGAGGGGTTGCCCCAGTGACAGCATCCACCATTGTGGATTTAACTTTAACCGTTTTATCTACTAAATCTTTCTTTTCCAGAATCCGCAGCATACTGTTTCTGTCCTTTAAGATCTGATCTAGTTTCAGGTAATCGGACGGCTGGAATTTTTTGTGATCAAATTTGGTAAGGGGTTTACCAGGTATGGTGTCGAACTCTTTATAATTCCCAGCAAGATCCCAGTAAAATATGATCGATACATTGGCACACAGTGTATCGTCACACACTGGCAGGTCAATTTCCGCCTTATATCCTATGGGAATTTGGTCAATATTATTACAAATCTTTATCGTATTGGTTATAGTAAATTCATCTGATTTATAAATAAATGCCTTACAACATGTAGCTCCGCGATCCTGCGAAAGCGCAGCCGGATGAATCAACCCGACTATGAAAAACCAAATTAACAGTTCCAATTCCAGTAACATCCTCTGTTCTATTTTTGAGATTCGATCAGGGTAAGGTATTCCTTCAGGTACGAAGTATAAACACCACGTGGATTGACATTGTATTTTTTGCAAATGGAAGCAGCCAATCCTATCGCAGCGCCCATTTGACCCGTAGTACGCATCACACGGGGGCCGCCAAGTCCAATATGTGAGCAACTAAAGTTACGGCCTGCCATAAAAAGGTTGCTTATATTTTTAGAATAAAAACTGCGGTAAGGAATGCTGTACTGCTTGGTTTTATAGAACATGGCTTCTGAAAGGAAATTGGGTTTATCGGGGTCGAGAAGGTTTATTTGATAATGAACATCCACTTCCCGTTTTTCAAAAACCACGGCATCCTCAAACTCTTTGCTGTCGCGTGCGTCATTAAAAGTATAAATATAATCTCCTACCAAACGTCGGGATTCACGTTTTCCCAAAAGGTAAGATACCCATTTCAACTGAAGACTATCGGCTCTCAGTTGCTGGTTGGAATTGTCGATTGTTCCATATTGACCCTGATCGGTATTGGGTTTCCGGATTGTTGGATTTTTGAAGTTGTAGAATGATCCGTAGATGGCTCTGAACATGTGATCGCGTATAGTTTCGGCATCTTCGATCTGACTTAAATCGTTGCTTGAAAACTCCCATTGCCATTCTCCTTTTTTCTCCGCATAAGTCCCGGCCACCTCCATTGCCCAAGGCACTTCAGGAAAAATGACCCGCTTACCCGCATTTTCAGATCCCCATAAAACCGAAGAGCCCATCACAAAGTTATCCGCAGTTTCGGGACTCCACAATAAGCCTTGTGCATCCCAGTTTTCGTTGTATTTCGAAGAAGCTTCCCGTCCGTAGTTATATTCTGCTCCTGCCCAGTAACCAATCCAGCCATCACCAGTACAATCGGCAAACAAGGGTGCTTCAAACCGCAGCATCTCGCCTGACGAAGTGTGCCGGGCATCAACCGAAGTAATTCTTTGGTTTTCGGTTTCGGCTGCATAAGCCCTGAAATTGTAAAAAACATCGATATTCTTATACTTTTCTACGTTGGCCGTGCGTTTCTGGTCATCTTTAAGCGCTTCAGCCGAACCATTTGGATAATGTTCGGTATCAAGCATCTTCAGAATCCGTTCAAACTTTCCATATATACCTAGCGTGTGAACACGGATTTCCCCGCTTGCATTACCTCCCAGAACAGGTCGGTCATGCACAAGGGCCACTTTCATTCCCTGTTCGGCTGCAGCTATGGACGCTGCACATCCTGCAATTCCACCACCCACGACGACCAAATCGTATTCCACAATTTTTTGAGGTACAGCTTTTACCCCGGATTGTTTGGAACGCCAGCTTTTCATTGCTTCCATATCTGTAGGAAGCTTTTCACGTTCCGACATGGTCAGGTAAACCGCATCGCATCTGCCTTCAAAACCAGTTAAGTCCTTAAGGGAAAGTATTTTGTCACCTTTGGTCATGTTTATACTTCCTGCGTATTCCCAGTTCCATCCCGGATTTTTACCTAACTCACGATCCAGACGTTTGCCCTCGATCGCTACATGAAAACGTCCGGGAGCTTCCCATTTGCCAGGGGCCCAGTTTTTGGTTCGGGCCCAAACATAATACAATCCCGGACTTTTTATCGTAATTTTTGTTTCGGCATCTTTTACCGGAATTCCCATTCCATGCGCCAACAAATAGGGAGACCCCATTTGTTCTACAAACTGCGGATCAACTACCCAACCGCCTTTTTTGGCAAAGCTTTCGGCTTCAATTAATATTGACTGAGCTTTTATTCCGGTCATTCCGGCCAGAAAAAGCATCATTATAAATAGTATTCGATTCATCTCGCAATTATTTTGCTGATTATTTATCTTCAGAAATTATTTTAAGTTCCCTCCCGATTAATTTTCCGCCTGAAACCAACAGGCTTATTTCTCCGGATTCATCTCCGGATTCAATAATGGCAACCATCTTCCCATTAAAAGTTCTCATGTAATTGGAAGAGAAGGATGTCTGATCGATGGCGTCACCATTGCATATTGCCTTTAATTTTCCGACTCCGCTAATTGTGAAGAAAAGCAAATTATTCGCTTTTGGACAGAGATTTCCGTCTTTATCCAGGACTTCGACTGTTACAAAAGACAAGTCTTTACCACCGGATTTTATTTTATTACGATCTGCTGTAAGCTTCACTGAATAAGGGTTGCCGGCTGTTTTTATGACCTGTTCGGCAACAGCCTTGTTGTTTTCGTCATAGGCAACAACTTTGATTTCACCGGGCTGATAAACCACATCCTTCCACATTAATCGGAAGCGGGAGTATTTATTGCTTTTATCTTTTCCTCTGGTGCCAGCGCTTACACCATTTACAAAAAGTTCAGCCTTTGGATAATTGGTATAGCAATAAACCGGCACATTTTGACCCAAACGTTCCGGCCAGTTCCAATGAGGTAAAAGATGGATGACTGGCTCACTGCTCCATTTACTTTGGTAAAGATAAAAGCGATCTTTTGCTAATCCGGCTAAATCAACAATCCCGAAATAAGAACTTCGGGCGGGTGTGCCTTCGTTGTAGGGAGTTGGTTCGCCCAGGTAATCGAAACCTGTCCATACATATTCGCCCAAAATAAATTCGCAATCATCCTGCATCTCAAATTCAGTGTCAGGCGTGGAGGCCCAACCCGGATATTCGAGATCATAACTTGAAACCTGATAGTCGGAATACCATGCGCCTTTATTTTCGATAACCGGGAATTTATATTCACCACGTGAACTTACGGTCGAAGCGGTTTCGCTACCATAAAGTACATAATTCGGATGTTCTGCATGTTTGCTTTTGTAATCGTATGGCTTGTAGTTAAATCCTACCAAATCGACTACATCAGACATCCCATTTTTGATGGCTGCTACGTGTTGGTTCAAACCTGCGGTTACGGGGCGCGATGGGTCCAGCTTATGGCAAATATCCGAAAGGAATTTGGCGGTTTCTTTACCTGTGGCCATGCCTTGTTCTCGTATTTCGTTGCCAATACTCCACATAATTACTGAAGGGTGATTCCGGTCGCGGAGAATCATGGCGGTTAAATCTTTTTCGGCCCACTGGTCGAAGTAACTTCCGTAGCCATTTTTGTTTTTGCCGTTTTTCCACTCATCAAAAGCTTCAACCTGAACAAGTAGTCCGATACTGTCGCAAATCTGGAGCAATTCAGGAGAAGGCGGATTGTGGGAAGTGCGGATGGAGTTGCAGCCCATTTTCTTCATAATCTGCATTTGTCTTTCTGTTGCCCGATAGTTGACCGCTGAACCAATTGGACCCAGATCGTGGTGCATGCAAACGCCCTGTAACTTTACGTTTTTCCCATTCAGAAAAAATCCTTTGTCTTTGTCGAACACCAGGCTCCTGAACCCAAACACGGTCGTATATTCATCCTGCAATTCGTTTCCCAGGTACAAACGACTTACAGCACGATACCGCACAGGAGTTTCCAAACTCCATAACTGCGGTGCTTTGATTTTTACTGATTGACTAAATGGAAGATTATCTCCAGGCTTTTTTGCTGATGAAACCATACCCACTTTTTCTCCTGTCGGATTATAAATGTCGGTTACAAGTTTCATCTCTGATTTTGCATCAGCTATGCCATCAATTTCTGTTTTTACTGAAACCATCCCATTTTTAGCGCTAATTTCAGGAGTTGTTATGTAGGTTCCCCAATGAGCAATTCGTATTGGAGAGGTTTTTACCAGTCGCACATTCCGATAGATTCCAGCTCCGGGGTACCAGCGCGATGATTCTGATTTATTTTCAAGCCTGACTGCCAAAATATTTTTCTGCCCAAATTTAAGGTACTTTGTCAACTCAAACGAAAATGAGGAATATCCGTAAGGCCACTCGCCCAGGTAGATCCCATTCAGATAAACTTTTGCCCTGCTCATCGCACCATCGAACTCAACAAAAAGACGTTTTCCCTGATCGGCAGCAACAATTGGCAAGACCTTGCGATACCAGCCTACGCCGAAACAAGGAAGTGCACCGGTACGTCCAGTGCGCAGTTTTGCTTGTTTTTCACCATCTTCAACCACCTGAACCGACTGCATATCAATATTCATGTCGAAGTTCTGCGTAATCGCCCAGTCATGAGGAACCCGCACTTTTTCCCATTCGCTGTCGTTTAACTGAAGCGTTTCCCCATTCGGAACATCTTTCTGAAGAAATGACCAAGCTTTATCCAAAAGAATAACTTCACGGCTTGAAGATTGTACTTTACAACCAAAGAAAAACATTACTGTACAAATCATCAGGAGTTTTTTCATTTTCTTAGTTCTAGTTTATATTTTCGGAAAACAGTATTCAAAAGTTTCTCCAGATTTCACCGACACCGTTTGATATTTACATGCAGCTTTCACATAAAGATCCACGGCGTCAAATTTTGCAGGTGTATTCATTATCGTGAAATTCCGGTAACTTGCTTCGCTGTCCCAAAGGCTAAAACCATCGTGATGCAGACTTGTAAAAACCAGAGGAAGCTGATAGGTGTTGTCTTGTCTTTTACCGCTGACTGAAGTCTATCACGTTAAATTCGTAAATGGATGGTGGAGCCGTTGCCCGAAGCACTTTCAACCGGATTTTTGAAGTCTGGTAAAGGATCGGAAATCGGATCACTTTACAATCGTCCATCGAAGCTTCATCGTGATAAATATTCAGCCATTCATTGTCTTTCCATATATCAATATCGTAAGCTTCGATACGGTTGGTGCGGTAGTTAGAAAACTCATCGTCCTTGTTTTTGCCTTTGCGCATGTCCTGATATTCGAAGATGCTGATTTTATTAAACTTATCGGCCTGGTTTAACTCGACGATCAATTCGGCCAAAGTATCTTTAGCGGCCCAGCGTGTTTGCATTCCGCCATCCACCGCGAATTTGGCATCGAGCAACACCTCCTTCTGAATGTCTGATGAACTGGCAGTTGTCGGTTTTCCCATCGAGATAAATCGTCCGTTCTTAGGAAGCGGTTTCCCTTTTTGAATGTTAATGCGTCGAGCCAGCGCAATAGCAGTATTGGCTTCGTGCTCATAAATCAGTCCTGAAGGACCAGGGGGAATATCAATTACCAGGGCATTATTGTTGGCTGTACACCAATAAAAAAGCTCTTCCAATTCGTCGAGGCTGCGTGTTGGAACTGGTTTCGACTTCTGAAACCAACTCCAGGGTTTGCTGATACAGATAGTGTGCTCAAATGGCATATAATAGGATTGTCCATTATGCAGATATTGCTTTTTGTCGGCAAGGTGTGCGATCTTTGGATCCCACAAGCGGAAATCTCCGGGGAAATACTGGAAATAGTATTTGTCGTCTGCAATCATGTCGTCGGGTATGACGAATTTCCGTTTGCCTTCTTCGTACACAATGGTGTGATTCACTCCAACAGCACAATTAGGCTGCAATCTTTTAACCAGCGTATAAAGCTGATCCAGACCCCAATCATTCTGTTTCTTCGCCCAACCGCCATCGAACCAAAGTTCGACGACCTCACCATAATTGGTCAAAAGCTCGGTAAGCTGATTCATCATATACTGAACGTATTTCTGCGGGTCGGGATCATTATGCAGAGGTTCATGCCTGTCCCAAAGGGAATAATAAACAGCGAATTTCAAACCGTATTTCTTGCAGGCTTTCGAAACTTCGGCCACTACATCAGTTTTCACCGGCGACGAGGCCACATCATAATCAGTAAATTTACTATTCCACAAGCAAAACCCGTCGTGGTGCTTGGTGGTTAGCAATACGTAGCGAAACCCGGCATCGCGCGCAACCCGCACCCATTGGTCGCAGTCCAGTTTTGTTGGATTGTACTTCTCCACCGGAATTTTTCCATCCGACCATTCCTGATCGGTAAACGTATTGACCCCAAAATGAATGAACATTCCATATGCGCGATCAATAAGTAATTGCTGGGTTTTGTTCGGTTTATCAGATGGAGAGATAGGCTGTGCTGACAAATTTCCCCAGAGCAGAAATGTTAGTAATACTATTGAAAAAAAAGATTTCATTCGGATGTGGATTTAGTTGTTGCACTTATAATGATACTTCAATAGCTCGTGCTCGTTTCAGAGGCCCCAATTGTTATTTGTTCCCCTAATTCATTGCCAAACAAATCTTTGCCTCCGTTATTCTCAATAAGAATTCCTTTACTTATAAGAGGTGAAGATTTTGTCAGCATAAAATTTTTCAAAATATCAAATCCGGCTCCTCTTGCAGATGCATTAATAAACTGCGGATCTTCAAAAATGGCTGCCGGATCATTGGGCAGATATTCAATTTTTCCAAAAAAACAATTGCTTTTGAATGTTGTATTCTTATCTCCTTTAAAGTCAAAATCAGCCTTTTCTTCCACGAAAAAAATATTATTGGCAAAGAAAGTATTCTCAGGCCAGGGACCACCCCAGTTATCCATTGCAACAATCGTCCGGTCGCCCTCTATAACGGGTTTCTTGGAGATAATAAATACATTATTATAAATCTGCGTGTTTTCTACCGGACCTGAGATATGCATGCTTGGAGAAAACCATTTCCCGTTATGGGTTTTGTAGGTTCTGAGACCATCGTTAATACTTACATTATAGCGAACAATTGTATTCTTGTTCCCAATATTTTGGTTGGTGTTTGTATTTTCACCGGAATTACAAACCAGCAAAAACCCTCCGTAATTATCGTGGCTGTAATTGTACTGAATAATCGTATTTTGACAGTTCCAGTCCGAATCAAATCCCTGTCCGTCCCAAGTTGCTTTGTGCCCCGAGACTTCGTTAAACTGAATGACAGTATTATCAGCGCTCCACGGCCATATACCTGCTGCGGCTTCAGTACTGGTGAATGAATCCGGGCAGTCGCGCATGACATTGTATTCTACCAAGGCACTATCAGTTCCAATTGGTACAATTCCATCCCCAGGAATCTGCTCCAACAAATTTTTGCGAATAACAACTTTTAAACTTGGATGCCATTTTTTTCGGTTTGTGTACCCGCTTGCATTTATTCCATTACGCTCGCAATGATGCAAATAACAATTTAAAATTTGTAAATCTTTAAACCGGGTTAAAATCGAATCACCACTATTTTGCCAGAAGATGGCACTCCCGCCTCCATCCTTTTTTATCAGACTACCATTTACGTGGTGAATTTCCAGACTATCTAAAACGATATGGTGGCAATCGCCAAAATCTTTGGCAGAGACGAATATCCCTCTTCTCTTTGCCATTGGCATATCTCCGGTGTTGGTAATTTCCAGGTTCCTGACTTCCCAGTATTCGACATTGTGTAAAAGGAGCGTTTGTAGTTTCTCGCCATTACCGTGAATGGCAGGTTTTTCCCCTTCACCATATTTATTGATTTGAATGGGAGCAACTGAAGAACCACTTCCTTTCAATTCCAATTGGCCATACCATGAGCAACCTGCTTTAAATAGAATCCTATCGCCAGGTTTAAATACTGTTTGGTTTACTTTTTCAATACTTGCCCAGGCAGATTTAGGAGAGTGACCGGAGTTTGAGTCTTTACCGCTGGATGAATCAATATAATAAGTAGCATTACTTTGATAAGAAGCAAAAAGCAGCACTACAAGTATGCAGCATAACATTCTTAATACCATAGCCATAGCGTCTTAAAATATTTAATTAATGAATATATTCTTCAGGCATTTCAATACCCATTGTCTCCCCTTATTAGAATTTGGAATAATGTGCTCCGAGTAGTGTCAGCTTACCTGCGCTGTCGAAAAGAGCAGAATTACCGAGTGCAGCATTCCCCGGATCGGAAGAATACCATGAATACCGCTCAACGTAGTCAATTTTTTCAAGAGCCGGTAAAATTTGTTGCATAAAGGCAAGAGCATTTTCCCTGGTGACTTTGCTTGTTGCTGGCGATGTTGCGCTCCAGTCGGCAGGCGCAAATTCCGTTAACCAAATTGGACGGTTGTACAAATCGTGGATTGATTTCAAATGGTCGATTAAACTTTGCGCATTGGCATCACCGTACCAATGAACACAAATAAAATCAACCCGAAAACCTTTATCCGCGGCCTTTGCCATAAAATCTTTCATCCAGACATTATCTGCATGAATACAAGCGGGGCTCCCCAGAGGGATATTCAGATTCATTAATTTTGGCCAGTAGGTTAAAGATTCCTCTACGGTTAAATTCGCCTGCTCTTTCCCGTCGGGTTCATTAAATCCAAGAAGGTGCTTTACTTTGCCGGCCTTAGCCAACGAATCGACACTTGCCAGACTTTTATCCAACGACCATTTCCCCCAAATCATGGGAACAAAACGGACACTGTCCGGCTCCGAAATTTTCGCATCCACACCCCACGAATAATGCCAGTATACATTCAATGCTGAAACCTTTGACGACCAAGTGTCGCTTTTTGTCGTGAAACAAGCTCCTTTCTTATGAGATGAAGTACGTATCGGAGGCTTTACTGATCCTTCCGTTTCTGTGACTGATACTACTCCCGATGATTTATCCGAACAAGAAATAGCCATAATGATTAGGAAAAAACACAAGAGTCTAATTTGCATAGTGGTCAGATAATAAGGAGTTGCCAAAAAGCATAAAAAATATAATTGATGCCCGGGAGACCGGGCATCAATTGTTCTACCAACCGGTATTTTGTTTCAGGTTGTTGTTCTTATAAAGTTCTGACAGAGGTATCGGATAAAGATTCATCTTTTCCTCATATACACGTCGTTCAACCAGTTTCTTGGTATAATTATAGGTTCCATCGACATTTTTGATAATCTCCATTCCATAAATATCCCTCATTGTATCACCGATTTTCCAACGCCTGATATCCCAGAAGCGTTGTCCCTCAAAAGCCATTTCAACCCGACGTTCATTTTGTAATTTCGAACGAAACTGATCCTTGGTCAATCCGGCAGGAAATGCCGGCATCTTGGCTCTTGAACGGATAAGGTTCACAGCCTGAAGCGCTGTCATTCCTAAAGTGGAAGCACTTTCCGGTCCGTATGCCTCATTCATGGATTCAGCATAATTCAGCAATACTTCTCCATACCGGAAAATTACCCAGGTATGCTGCCTGGTATTGGTACTAACCGGGTCCAAACTTACGCTTTCAATCACATATTTTTTTAGATAGTACCCTGTTTTTGTAGCATTTGTCTTGGGAGAGGCATTTGCCCCACCAATCCAGCATTCCAGCTGCTTACTTTTAAAAGTAGAAGTATTAAATAGAACAGTCAAGGCTAACCTTGGATCTCTTCCGGTATATGGATTGGCTGGATTGTATCCTGAATTCGGATCATCAATTTTTAATCCATTCGCTACCATTTCATATGAATCAACCAGATTTTGAGTCGGGCAGTTCCCGGTATTTCCCCCCTCATAACCGACCGGGAAATTAGCTTTTTCAAAATAATTCTGGTTTCCCTCCCGTCTTTCAAGTATAAGCTCCTTGCTCGTAACGTTGTTTAGAAAGGCATTGTAAGTGGCCTCTAAACTATAGGTAGTTAAATTAATGATGTCTTTGGATGCTTTTGCAGCGTCAATCCACTTTTGAGCACTACCCGAGGGATTGTGCAGCGGACTGGCGGCATACAGCAGTGTACGTGCCTTTAAGGCCATGGCTGCTCCTCGTCTTGCGCGGCCGGTTTCCTGAGCCGAGGTAAATCCCACGTAGGTGACTGGGAGAAGAGGAGTGATTTCATCGCATTCTGATACAATAAAATTAACAATTTCATCAAAAGAAGAAGGTGAAACAGCATTGGCCTCAGTATCGGTTAATACAGTCTTAATAAGAGGTACACTACGGTAACGTTTAATCAATTCGAAATAGAAGAATGCTCTCAAAAACCTGGCTTCATTCGGATAATTATTGAACTGCGCCATTTCATCGGCATAGGTGTTCGTCCATTTGTATGCATCAAAAGTGCGGCCCTTTGCTTCTACCAAAAGTAAATTAACAGCCCTGATCCCCGAATACATATTCGCCCATTGATCGTCCAGTGTTTGAATGGAACTCCAACTGCCATCGTTAAATTTTTGCACCGACGAATAATCCAAAACAAACTCTGCATCATCCGTTGCCGAAGCACTCATAGCTCCACCAATAGGGTTAAATCCCAATGGCAATTTTGAATAAATATCCGATAGAAAGTTTTGCGTCCTATCCCAATTAGAGAATATCTCTTCTTTTTGCAAATAGGAACTCTCATTATAATCCAGATAGTCACAGCTCCCCACAAAGAATGTGAGCAGTCCAAATGTGATAAATAATTTTATTCGTTTCATAATCATTCGTTTTTTTGGTTTAGAAAGCAACATTGATCCCAAGGTAAAAAGTTTTCAATGTCGGATAACCCGTACCTATTTCTTCCGGATCCATTACTTTAACTTTATCGATAGAAAATAAGTCCATTCCCCTTACAAATATCCTTGCCTTGTCCAATTTTAATTTTTCGATTATCGTTTTAGGTAAATCGTAATAGACTTCAGCTGACCTCAGTTTAAGATAGCTGCCATTTTCTATCCAGGTCGAATTTGACCTGAAATTGTTATCATTGTCGATGGTTGTCAAGCGAGGTAGTGTCGCGGAATTGGCAGTTGTTGGGGTCCAATGGTTATCAGAAAATGCAGAGATGGTCTTGTTGTTCACCAATGGCCAAAACACACTCTGGGTATTTAGATAAACCGATTGATGAGCTGTTCCCTGAAAAAGTGCTTCGATCCCAAAACCCTTGTAATCGAATCCAAGATTGAAAGAATAATAGGCTTCCGGATTCGTCGTATTGTAGCCAATCGGAACATTATCCTGCTCATTGATGACATTATCTCCGTTTTGATCTTTGTACTTAAAATCACCGGGCTTCACAATGGAAAACAGTTGCTTTGGACTGCTGGCAATATCATTTCCATCCTTAAAAAATCCAATTACCTGCATTCCATAAACCTGTCCAATTGGATTTCCGGTACGTTTCAAATAATCGAATGGTTGATAATTTTCTGCCATTTCGATAATCTTATTTCTGACGAATGATAGCTGACCCCCAAAATGATAGTTAAAACTACCTATTTTATCTTTCCAGTTCAGGCTCAACTCGATGCCTTTGTTTGCGGTTATCCCCAAATTCTGAACTGGTGCCGTAACACCTATTGCTGAAGATATTTTGCCAGACATTGAAACCAAAATATCTTTTCTCTTGTCGTAGAATGCATCTACTGTTGCATCCAGCTTCCCCCAAAGATTTGCATCAATTCCAAAATTTGCTTTATAGGATTTTTCGTAGGTCAGTTGCTGTGTTGCTAATTGACCTTCATAAGTTCCACCATTGGCGGTGTTGTTGTTGGTATAAAAATATCCGCCACTTGAGTAATATCCCTGTTCGGCAAGATTTGGAGACATCAGATCATTGCCGGTAATACCCCATGAGGCCCGAAGCTTCAGAAGCGTAACCATTTTTGAGCTGACAAGAAATGACTCTTTGTTTAAAAGCCAGGCTCCGGAAATGGCAGGAAATAAGCCAAAACGGTCATTTGCAGGAAGTACACTACTACCACTATAAGAAACAGACAAGGTGGCATAATACTTCTGGGCATAATTGTAGTTGGCATTCCCAACCATGCTTTGATGCAGGTAGGTATTATATTGCCCGTTATCCACAGATTTGTCCTGTTGGTAAAGTGCCATGGCATTCAATGTATTTTGACCCCATGAGGTGATATAATTCAATTTACCCCATAAATTTGCGTGCCTCCATTGACCACCTAAACTTGAGAAAGGACTTAGAGCTGTTTCCAGTCCATAGTTGGTATAAGTAGCAGTAATGGCATTCGTTGCTGCATCACGCTGAATGGCGGTAGTTTGATATTGATAGCTCTTTGATTTACCATCCCAGTAGGTTGCGGAGTTATCATAAGAGGCGGCGATCTCAGCAGAAAGCCCTTTTACAATTTGATCAAGGTCTTGTTTGATACTGAAATCAAAAAGTAAAGTACGGGAATGTGTCGTAGCATAACCGGAGGCAGTTGAACCCGCCACTGGGTTGTTACTGTAAATATTGGTTCCTCCCCAAATGTTATTGATTGTTTTAACCGGAAATGCTGCTGAAGGAATGGTGTAAAGGGCATTAAAAATATTATTTGCTGCTGTTCCGGGGCGATTGGCATTGTAGATATTACCACCAACATTGATGCGGAAAAGGGTGTTCTTTGTGAGATCAATATCCAGATTTGTTCTGAAATTCATACGACCATACTTTTGTTGTGTGCTAAAAATATTATTATCGGTATGATTAAATAAACCAGATTCGCTTTGATAGTTGAGGGAAGCAAAATATTTAATACGATCCTTTCCACCTACAAATGTTGCATTGAAGTTTGAATTTGTGCCATAATCGCGCAATACTTCCTTGTTCCAATTCACGTTGGGAAAAAAATTAGGTGAATTCCCGGATTTAAAGGCTGTCAAATCTTCACTGCTATATCGAGGTTGTAATCCATCGTTGATCCTTGCTTCGTTCAAAGCGTTGGCATAATCGTTTGCACCGTAGAATTCAGGAAGCCGAAATGCCTGATTTAGACCGTTCTGATAGGATACATCCACTTTTAGTGCATTGTTCTGGCCTCTTTTTGTTGTGATTAATAAAACGCCATTTGCACCCCGCTGTCCATATTCAGCAAGTGCCGCAGCATCTTTCAATACCGTTGCACTTTGAATTTCAGCAGTAGACAAAGAAGATAAAGGCCTTTCGAAACCATCAACCAGAACCAAAATATTGGCGTTGTTCATGGTTCCTCTTCCACGGATAAACATATCAGGACTTCTACCTTCGGCAATTCCTCCATTTTGTAAGACTGCAAGACCTGGTAATAAACCATATAACGCATTCTCCGGATTTAGGGCAGAACTCTTCGATATCCGATCCGCATCAACAGTACTTAACGATGACCCCAATTCATTTTGAAATACGGATTGTCCGTAACCAATATTAAGTAATCTGGATAAATGATCGAGTACAATTGACGTGTTCAACTGGTCAATGACAACCACTTTTCCTTCATTTGTCAATGTCCGGACCATCAAATGCACTCCTGATTCGGCTACAAACATGAATTTACCGTTAGTATCAGTAAAATACTTTTCACCGGGTTGTTCCATGATTGTCAGTTCAACTCCCTCCACGGGATTTCCGGAGGAATTGGTTACTGTTCCTGTAAATGCCTTTTTCTGGGCAAAGGCCGTATTACCTATCATGAAGATAATAACAAACAGGCTCAAATATATGTATCGAATATTTTTTCTCATTTTAAATCAACCTTTTGTATGATTAATTATTCTATTAAAGTCATTACCAACCAGGGTTTTGTACTAACCCGTATGCCTTGTTAATTTCATTGGTAGGGAAGGCGCTTAGGTACCATTTAGGCGACCACGTCGTTTTCCAGAAGCGCGCAGGCAAAACAGTTAGTGTATAAGTTAACTGGCCATTGGCAGCCTTGGTTATATCCATCCCTTGCAATGTTTTTGTGAAATCGCCAGACATTTTCCACCGAATCAAATCGTACCAGCGAACTTCTTCGAAACCAAACTCGCATGCCCTTTCATTCAGAACGGCTTTTCTGAATTGTTCCTTCGAAAGGCCAGCTGGTAAATTACTTAAACCCACCCGGCTTCGAACGAGATTTGCATATTGATAAGCTTCTGCATTAGGCCCATTATTTACCTCATTGGTAGCCTCTGCAAAAGTCAGATAAATTTCAGGCAACCTCAGATAAGGCCAATGAACCACAGACCCAATACTGGTACCGTTATTTGCTTCAAGGTAAAACTTACGGGGTCCATAGCCGGAACGAGCAGCAGTACCTGTGGCATTCGTGCGCTCACGACCGCCAATCCAGAGCTCGGCTGTTCTGCCCTGATAATAATCGCCATTAACCTGCACCGTTTCGTATAACCTGGGATCACGATTTTTATAGGGATTCGTTGGATCATAACCCGAAGCAGCATCAGCAATGGGCAACCCGTTTGCCATGCCAAACATATCAACATAATTCTGTGTTGGGTTAACACAACCATAACCACCGGCACTTTGATAAAAATAGTAATTACCGTCCCAATATCCAGGTGATTGGTAACGCACCCGGGTCGAGATTAGCACTTCGCCTAATCCCCTTTTATAATATCCATCCTGAAAATCCTTTCGCGGGTTACCCGTTTTCACCAATTGATATCCACCCTGTGAATTGACTTTATCAATCAAGGCTTTCGCTGCATCAGCTGCCTTTTTCCAAAGAGAAGCGTCGTAAGAGCCATTCCAAACATACTTTTTTTGAGCAGCTTCCCCATCCAGGTATGGAGTGTTATCATTGAAAAGCGGGCTAGCTCCAAAAAGAAGAACCCTGGCTTTAAGTCCCATGGCTGAAGCCTGAGTGAACCGTCCGTCCCAATTGCTTGGATCCTCCACTGTCCATGCTAAATCAGGAATGGCTTTGTCAATAAGTGCAACGATTGAATCCATTGTAGCGCGTGAGGTTAACCGGGGCAAATTGGTGTCCTCGGTTGGAATATAGGCATGATTGACCCACGGCATTCCTCCAAAATTACGATACATGTCACAGTAATGGACCGCAATAATCATCCGGGCCTCAGCCTTTAATGACTTTTTGGTCTGCGCATCCGCATCGGGGACCCGATCAATATTCTCGATAAATGTCCAGCTTCTTCGAATACCAAGCCAACTACTCTCCTTGGTATAACCATATTTGGTATTGGAGGAACTGTTCTCAATTCCGGCATCGTAAACGCCGTTGTAATAAAGCTGCATAATTCCTCCCCATGTAAGATAACTATGGTTCAGATCGGTAAGTCCTTCCATAATATCCATTCCCAATTTATTGCCTTTATCACTCCAATCAAGGTTAAGCCCATAAGGCAGAGTTGCATAAGCCCCCCACAATTCCTTCTGGGCATATTTCAGTGTGGAGAAAATCGTATCGATGGTTACATCGCTACTTGGGGCTTTTTCCAGGAAGCTATTGCCGACCTCAAGTTTATCACATCCCGTCGTAAGCGATGTGATGATGACTCCGATATAAAATAAATTTCTAATTTTCATGTGTTTATGTGTTTTTTTCAGTTGTGACAGGATTTAATACCATGGTTTAGCATCTAAATTTATGGCTCAGATCATGTACTTAATTTTTAAGATCTAGAAATCAACCTTTAATCCAACATTGTAAATTTTCACAATTGGATAGGTCACATCCGTAGATGTTTTAGACTCAGGATCGGCAATTTTCAAATTGTCGAACGTCAAAAGATTGTATCCATTGATGTAGGCCCTCAGGTTTTTAATTCCCATCTTGCGCAGGAAACCAGCTTGAATGGTATAGCCTAGTTCGATATTTTTCAACCGAAGGTAAGAAGCATCTTTTAGCCAGAAATCAGAGGTTTTCGCATTGTATGTGGCCCCTGCAAGCGACATTATTGGATACTTGGCAGTAGTAGCTGTTTCAGGTGTCCAACGGTCATCAGCCATATACTGTAGCAGCGACCTGTTTCCTGACTCTCCAAATGCAGTTTTAATAACATCCCCCAACATTCTTGAAGTATGGGTTGCAGCCGACCATAACATGTTCATATCAAAATTCTTCCATTTCAACCCTATTGTAGTCCCCATACTGTATTCCGGATAAACAGGATACCCAATGGCCATCTGATCATTTGTATCAATCTTCCCATCATTATTTAGATCTTTGTATTTTAGGTATCCTGGCTTAGCACCGGCCGGAATGACATCATTTACGCCATAATACCCGTCAGTAACATATCCAAATGGCTGACCAACCGGATGTCCTGTAGCATAAAGATAGGGTTCGCTTTGTGGTATCTCATCCATGAAAACGATTTCGTTTTTGGCATGCGAAAGATTAAAATTAACCCAATAAGTGAAATCCGAAACAGTCTGCCTCCAGGTTGCCGCAATTTCATAACCCTGGTTTTTCGTCTTTCCAAGATTTACAGCCGGTGAGGTATAAGCTACAAAACCAGGGATTGTACTTCTACTCCAGAGTATGTCCTCCCTGTTTTCAATGAAGTAGTCGAAATTAAGTCCAAATTTTGAACGAAATAGCTTAATATCAACACCATAATTCTGCTTACGGGCCTTTTCCCAACTTACGTAAGGATTCCCGACTAATCCTTCTATCGCTGCTCCTTGATTGACTGGATTATTGGTTCCAAAATTGTAACTTCCACTGCTCGGATTATAACTATCGGGTAAATACAGGAACCTGTTGCTGCCTAATTTATCATTACCGACAACTCCATACGAAGCACGAAATTTAAGGTACTCAACAAGCCCCAGATCTTTCAAAAAAGGCTCTTCGGATAAAACCCATCCGGCTGATACTGCAGGGAAAAAACCAAAACGTTTTCCGGGAGCGAAGTTCTCTGAACCATTGTATCCCATATTCAAATCGAGCTGGTATCGGGTATTGTAGTCGTAAGTGACCCTACCAACCAAACCCACCAATCCGGCTGGAATATCCGAATATTGACTTGGATAAAATGTTTTGCTCTCATTGTATAAAACAAGTGCGGTAACATGGTTCATACCAAAGGTTTTGTCATAATTAAACCCAGCTTCAGCATACCAGTTACGTCCTTTGCCAAAAGATTCCCCATAACTGAGCGTTCCATCAGTCCCCATTTTTTTATAAACGATGGTTTTATCCGTAGCTGGATAACTCTTATCAAGATCGGAAATAAAATAAGGCTCATAATATGCGGTTGAAGAGGCTCGTGTTTTGGTTTGAGAATAATTTGTGTTGTATGAACCTTTTATATTAAATGATAATCCTTTGGTGACAATATCAAGTTTTTGAACCAGGTTGATATCAAGATTAAACGTGCTTTGAAGCTGATTCACATAACCTAAGCCGTAAAATGGGGTCAAACCATCCTTTTTGTCACTGCCGGGAATATAGGTGGTTCCCGTCTTAATCCATTTTCCATCAACAATTCCAGCCCCTGAATAAGGAACTGCCCAATACAAGGTACGGAACAGCTCATTTGAACCATTAGGCTGATTTTGTACACCTGCCTGTCCTCCGAGAGTAAGACTCAATTTGGTGGTATTGGTCACTTCAACATCAAGGTTCGACCTATAATTATATCGGTTGTATGAAAAGTTAGTTTCTTTCCCCTTTGAAAATGTTTCAAACATACCCCCTTGATATGTATTTCCCAGTGAAACAAAATACTTCACGCGTTGTGTGCCGCCCGAAATACTAACGTTTTGTTTGGACTCAGGGGCAAAAGACTTCATCATATAGGACATCCAGTTCATACTTGGATAAATAATCGGATCAGAATTCGTCCGAAAAGCTTCCACTGCTTTATCCGAAAAAAATGGAGTACCACCATCGTTCACCATGGCTTCGTTGAAACGAAGTGCATACGTGTAGCTATCGGCAAAATCAAGTAAACGGGTTGGGACCTGGATTCCATAGGATGAGCTAAGAGAAATTTTTGCCGCTCCCAAAGTTCCTCTTTTGGTTGTTACGATGATGACGCCATTCGCACCACGAACACCAAAAACGGCAGTTGCAGAGGCATCTTTTAAAACAGAAATACTTTCAATTTCAGCTGGATCAAGCTGGTTGAACGAGCGCTCAACCCCGTCTACAAGCATTAGCGGACTTGATCGGTCTGTTGTTAGGGAACCAACTCCACGAATATAGATTTCGGGGGCATCGGCTCCGGGCTTCCCGGAATACTGGATAGAAGATAAACCGGTTACTCTTCCTGCCAGTGAATTTCCAACACTGGCATTGGGAGATTGCATCAATTCTTTTGATTCTACGCTTGAAACCGCTCCGGTAATGGTCACCTTTTTCTGAGTGCCATAACCAATGGCAACCACTTCTTCGAGACCAATTGTTTCGGCTATTAGCTTCACACTGATGGTTGAACGACCACCGATCTGCTCTTCCAGGGGTTTCATGCCGATAGACGAGAAAACCAGGGTTTTCGCATTGGCAGGTAAATTCAAGCTGAATTTCCCATCCATATTTGTTGCCACACCTGTAGTAGTGCCTTTGACCACAACAGAAACTCCCGGCAAAGGTTGTCCGCTTTCGTCGGAAACGGTCCCATTAATACTTCGCTGCGCCCATCCTGCACATGCAAAAACTAATGCAATTAGCAAGAGACTTAGCTTCTTTAAATAATTTTTAACTGATTCTTTCATGTGTAAATAATTTAGTTTTTAATGGTCACATGGAATACCCAGATATGCATTTTCGGTTGGTATGAAAATTGGCGAATGGGCATTTCATAATAAGTGGCTTAGCTGTTTTTAGAATTTAACAATGATTTTTTCATAAGTATAAACACGGTATTAAAGATATTTGATCAGGAATATAACCAAAGCAATTAATGCAACATACAGGAATATGTTAAATGAGTTATAGGATAGAAATTGCCCAATACGGTTACCGTCAGTTTTTTTCATTATTGTGCTTGAGAAGGATAGTTTATGGAAATCAAATTTCGCAACAAAAAAATGCAGAAGAAGGGGTCTGGTTAATAATTAAAGGGGGGCAAACAGGTCAAACAGGCCCTTAGCAATTTTTCAACACAAGGGGTGTTTTGAATCAGGAAATCACTTTATCAAATTGAAATAGAATAAGTTGAATCTATTCCTTAATATGGGTTCAGATATTTCTATTCTAATCCAATTCAGATTTGTCCATATTATTTTTACGGAATTCTGTAGGTGTGCAATTGAAGTGCTTTTGAAAAACTTCTCTGAAGTTTTTTATGTCATTAAATCCAACTTCGTAGGCCACTTCCGAAACTGTTTTATTCTTGTCCTGAAGTAATTGTGCCGCTCTTTTTATCCTTATGTTACGGATGAATTCGGCTGATGATAAATTGGTGAGCGATTTCAACTTACGATAAAGCGAAGAATTGCTAAGATTTAGGAAAGCTGCCAGGGTTTCGGCCGAAAAGCCTTCATTTTGAAGGTTTTTTTCTATGATTGAAATGCATTTTTTCAGGAAAATCTCATCTGAGGCTTCAATTTCGATATCTGAGGGATCAAGTCGAATTGATTTGCTGTATTGTTTTTTCAGTTTCGTTTTTGACTCGAGTAATTTTTGAACCTTTTCAATTAAATAATCCGGGTCGAAAGGTTTGGATATATAATCGTCCGCACCGGTTTGAATACCCATTAATTTGTACTGATCAGCACTTTTTGCAGTTAAAAGAATGACAGGGATGTTGGTAGTCAGGATATTTGCTTTGACTTTTTTGCACAATTCGAACCCGTCCATTTCTGGCATCATGACATCCGAAATAATCAGGTCAGGAATTAATTCAACTGCCTTCACGAATCCTTCTTTACCATTCAATGCCGATTCAACACGATAGGAAGTCTCAAGCAGGGCTACCAGATATTGGTTAACGTCCGGGTTATCCTCGATGATTAAGATGCACGTTTCCGAATCGATTTTCTTCTTATTCCTTGAGGGTAGGAATCGGTTCAATGCAGACTCTTCCCTGACAGAAGTTATGCCTTCTGCTTCATTTGCAAATAGCTGTTCCGATTTAAAATGATCTTTCCCCT
>CAIRSO010000349.1 GCA_903881215.1 uncultured Bacteroidia bacterium | reverse complement strand
TAATAACAATGGAAAGATACATTAGCGAATCTTCATCATCTTCAGCAAGAAGAATGGTCTTTTGTTTGTTCCCATTTTTTTTAGTTTCAGGCAATATTATTTTGTCTGTTGTTTCTTTATCCGTTTTTTGAACTGAAGGAATTGTAAAATAGAAACAACTTCCTATTCCTATTTCTGATTCGAGCCAAATTTCGCCACCAAGCATTTCTACAAATGCTTTAGCAATAGAAAGACCTAAACCTGCACCTTCAAATTCTCTGGACAGACCTGAATCAGCCTGAATAAAGCGCTCAAAAATAATCGAGAGTTTGTCATTTGGAATGCCAATTCCGGTGTCTTTTACATAGAATTCATATTTCCCATCTTTTAGGCTGCATCCGAATTCGACGCTACCTCTTTTTGTAAATTTTAAGGCATTTTTGATCAGGTTGGTAAGAATTGAGAAAAGTTTTTCCTGGTCAGTGGTCATTTTACTCTCTTCAGGAGAAAGTCTGCTTTTCAGAGACAAGTTAATTCCTTTCTGATGTGCTTCTGAGCTAAAAAATTTATAAAGGAAGTCCAACTTTTCATTTAGATTGGTATAAGTTAAGCTGAGCTCCATGAGTCCTGATTCAACCTTCGAAATATTCACAAGATCGTTGATGAGATGAAGCAATCTTGTTCCACTTTTTTCTATTAAACTAATGTAAGTTTTCTGTTCTTCCATCACGAGGTTTGGCTCTTTCAGAAGTCCGGCAAATCCTAAAATACCATTCATAGGAGTACGAATTTCATGACTCATGTTAGCTAAAAAGGAGGATTTCAATCGGTCGCTTTGTTCTGCATGCTCTTTGGCTACAATTAATTCCCTTTCTGCCCTCTTCCGATTTGTGATATCGCTCATAATGTGGACTGAACCGATCAGCACTTCATTTTCATCCAGAATAGGGTCATTCATAATCTCAAAAACAGAACCATTGATTTTAACTTCCGTAGTTTCCCTTTGCCTACTTTTCTGAGACCGGACGCATGGGCAATCTTTAAAGGCACATGCCGAATTGTGGACATATGAGTAACAAAACTTACCAAGCATCTCTTCTTTTGGCGTTCCGATTAGTTCCGTGAATGCCTTGTTCATTTGCAATATTTGCTGATTTGCATCGAGGATCATAATACCATCCTGTATGGCATCGAAGGTTTTGCTCCATAAGAAGCCATCGGGCGATTTGGAAAAGAAATGCTGTAATTGTTCTTCTCTTTCTTCTAATGCCTTTTCAACCTTATCCTGCTCACGTTTGTATTTATCAAAAGTGGCCTTTAATGAGTTGAGCTCGTCCTGCAATTCCTTTAATTCATTCATTTAAAATTGTGCCATTAAACTAATTCTTGGTCGTGAATGTTATTGAGGATGTTGTTTGAATTCAAATTTAAGAAATTTACACGAATAATAACTGTATTTTCAAGAGTAGGAACATGCTTCTTATTTAAACGCTACTTTTAAATTCATCCCAACAATAAAACAGTATTTTTGTTTTAATCGATTTCAATCCGCAATAAACTCAAAATTATTTGGCTCAAAAATTTTGTAAGAGATGGATATTTCCAGACAACAACTAACCTTCAGGGAGGCACTAGCAAAAGCGTCTGAACTTTGTAGCAAGTCAGAAAAATGCAGTTTCGACATAGAGAT
>CAIRSO010000348.1 GCA_903881215.1 uncultured Bacteroidia bacterium | reverse complement strand
GATCTGACAAAGAAATTGGCCTTTAATATCGGATTGAGGTATACCCATTTTGTCAATTATGGTCCGGGAATGGTTTATGAGTACAAACCTGGAGTTGCAAAGAGCAAGTCTACCATTGCTGATTCAACCATTTATAAATCAGGTGCAATAATAAAGGGTTACGGAGGTTTAGAACCTCGGTTTTCAATGAAATATACATTGGTAAATGGTGGATCTGTCAGGTTAAGCTACCAAAGGATCCATCAATTTTACAACCAGATATCAAATACTGCGGTCATCTCTCCCGCTGATTATTGGAAATCTTCAGATCCATATATTCCGCCATTGGTGAACGATCAGGTTGCACTTGGGTTCTTCAGGAGTCCGGTAAATTCCAAATTTGAAACCTCCATCGAAGTCTATTATAAAAGCCTTCAAAACCTGATGGAGTATAAAAATGGGGCTAAACTTGTCATGAACCACCACATTGAAACAGATGTAATGACCTCAAAAGGGTTTTCATATGGGTTGGAGGTATTTGCCAAGAAGAGTTCAGGCAGGTTGAACGGCTGGATTAGCTATACCTATTCGAGGACTTTCAGGAAAGGTGAAAGCGAGTTCCCTGAAGAAAATATCAACAGTGGTTCTTATTATCCCTCAGTGTATGATAAACCGCATGACCTTTCCGCAGTTATGAATTACAAAATCAGCAGAAGGTGGAGATTCTCAGGAAATTTTGTGCTTTCTTCAGGTAGGCCAATTACCTTGCCTGAACAAAAATATATGTTTGCAAATAACCAGGTGGTCATTTTCTCTGATAGGAACAAATACCGTATGCCTCCATACCATCGCATGGATGTAAGTCTTACTCTGGACGAAAATCTTCGCAAAAGACATATGTGGAAAGGAAGCTGGACTTTCTCTATTTACAACCTTTATAGCAGGGATAATACTTACTCGGTCTTTTACCGCAAGAGTCCTCAATCTCCATACGGTACTTTGGAGAGCCGTTATGACATTTTCAGAATGTCGATCATTGGTATACCAATTCCTTCAGTCACCTATAATTTCAAATTCTGATGGGAAAGCGAAACTTCTATCTTTTATTTTTGCTGCTTTTGACGACCTCCTGCGAAAAGTTATACAATCCTGCGATTGATACTGCCAGCGGACAGTTTGTTGTCGATGCAAAAATCACCAATGACCTTAGCAGAAACGATGTCCATCTGACTAAAACCAGAAGCTTTTATGACAGACTTCCAGTACTTGAAGTTTCAGGCGCCTCTGTTAGTCTGGTGGAGAATGGAGGTAAGTCTATCAAAGCCACAGAAAGTTCTTCAGGCCATTATTCCTTTCCTACCGTACCTGAAAGTGGCAAACAATACTTTCTTAGAATAATTATCCAGAATAAAACGTATGAATCAAGGGCTGTGACCATGCCCCCAATCCCTTCTGTCGATAAACTATACACCACACATGTTGTTTACACGATTAATGAAAACAGTGGAGAGGGCACTCCACGGACCTACCAAAGGGAAGGGAGGGAAATTGATGTGGATATACCTGTTTCGAGTGCGCTGTCCTATTATCGTTTTGTCGTAAGATCAACCATCCAGTGGACGTGGAGCCAGGCACCCGGATCCATCTTCCCTGATTCGTATGGTTGGTATTCATACCAGAACAACGAAAAATTCCATCTTGTCGGTCCCAATGATCAAACACAGCCCGGGAAAATCATCAAGCATCCCATGTTGTTGCTCGATTACAGTCCGTTGCTTTACTTTCATTCATCTCTTCGGACTCTGAACTCTCAAGGTTGGATCCTTATGTTTGAACAGTATGGTATATCAAAGGAGTCTTACGAATTTCACCAGCAGCTGAATGACCAGTTTGCGGCAACAGGAAGTCTTTTTGATCCTATACAGACGCAGGTATATGGAAACATCCTTTGTAAATCAAATCCTTCAGAAATTGTTTATGGATTTTTTGATCTTTATTCAGTTAAGGAAATTCGCTATTTTTTGAAGTTGCCTACTCCACCACTTGAGCTTACCTTGCGCCCCATTAACCGCTATCCGGTAATTCCTTTCGATGGAGAAATTAAGGCGGAAGTCCCTTCATCATCCAATCCAAATCCGGATCCTTTGCAACCGCCGGATTGGTGGGAAGAGTAGAGCCAGAATTTGACATAATATATGTATTTTGACCAGTATTCAGTTTATCTGCTAATAATAAACAGTGATCTAACGTGAAAAGAATAATTTTAGTGTTGCTGTTTTTGTGGACCAATGACAGCCAGGCTCAGAAAATGGAGCAATTCTCTCTTTTTACTGACCGGGATATCTATACAAGTGGCGAGACAATTTTGTTTCATCGCTTTGTTCCTTCAGATGAAGGTTCTTCCATGGCCAATATCAGTCTGATTAACATGCAAGGAAAAGTAATTTGCAGCGTTTATAAGAAAACTGCCAATGATCAGACCAATGGATTTATATATCTGCCTGATTCTTTAAAAACTGGCACCTATCTGATTTGCTCATCAACGAGAAAAAATCAGTTATTAACATATAAAGAATTATTTATAAGCAATAGATTTACAGGTTTGGCTGAAGCAATCACTGCGCTGAGAGTCAAAGATATTACCCCAATAATCGAAAAGCCTTCCAATGAGTTGCAAATAGAAGGTATTTCACCGACTTACCATGCCAGAGATCAAGTGCAGGTTTCTGTTTACCTGACAACCGGTTTACTATCCAAAATTAAAGATCAGTTTTTTGTGTCAATAGCCGAATCAACACCCGGATTTAACTCCCAATCTTTTGCCTTGAATTCCATGCAATTAAATGGCAGTGGAATGACTGGAGAGGGAATTGCAGTGGAAGGGTATGCAAGAGATCTCAATACGGGAGCACCCTTTAAAAACGCGTGCATATTCCTTTCTGTGCCTGACTCCATTCCATGGCTCAACTATCTTATGACAGGAGAAGATGGCTATTTTCATTTCCAGTTGAAGGATTATTATGGAAAAAATTTGGTTGTTGTCCAGGGCTTCGATCCAGAGAAAATGAAGCTTCTTAAAATTAGCCTTAACCTAACTGACAGTATCAAGGAGATGGTCCCAGCATATGAATCAAAGACACTTCCAATTGATATTC
>CAIRSO010000347.1 GCA_903881215.1 uncultured Bacteroidia bacterium | reverse complement strand
TGTTATTGAAATGATTGAAGCAGGCCAATAAAACAGTCGAACTGAAAAACAATAAAAGCAAGTGAGATGAAAAATGGAACATTCCTAAAGAGATCATTCTCAGTTATTTTTCTTTTGATCATTTTGTCATTGCAAACCAATGCCCAAAAGAACAGCTTCCTGGTTTTGGGTGATCTGCATTATGATCTTTTGGCCGATCACGATATGAACTGGCTTGGTTCTAAACCAGACGATCTTCGGCAAGTTACCAAAGAATACACTGTCTATTCTGAAAGAAACTGGAGTGATTTCATGAAAATTCTACAGCAGAAAGTTCTGACTGTAAAGCCTGCTACCAGAGCAGTTATTCAGTTGGGTGATTTGTCGGAAGGATTGGCGGGCTCAAATGAAAAAGCTGAACAAATGGCGTCGAATGTTATCAAAGCGGTGGAGCGTGCCAACATGGTAGTTCCATGGATTCTTGTAAAAGGCAACCATGATATTACCGGGCCGGGAGCTGTGGAAGCATTTCAAAAATTCTATGTGCCAATGATCAGGAAGCAAACCAATAATCCGGAAATCAAAACTGCAAGTTATTCCTATACCACTGGAGATGTTCAGATTACTTGTCTCGACCCCTGGGATAAAAATACGGATATGGTAACTTTTCTTGACAAAGAACTTTCGGCATCAAGAGCAAAGATCAAATTTGTGGCTATGCACGAACCTGTAATTCCAGTCACAGAGAGGTGTTGGCATGTGTTAAGACAAAATGCTGAACAACGCTGCAAACTGCTGGAAGTGATCGCAAGGCACAAAGCAATCGTACTAAGCGCCCATCTGCATCGTTATTCAGTTGTTAGCCGAAATACACCTTTTGGGCCAATTGTTCAGGTTATGGTTAATAGTGTTGTCAAAGACAGAGACTATATAAAACCTGAGCGGGTAATCACCGAATATGGCCCCTCGCTTGCTGAAAACGTACCTGATTGGCAGCAGGAAACCTTAGAAGCCCGGAAAAAAATCTTGGATGAAGAGGCCAAATATGTCACTTTTTACAAACAAACCGATCTTCCGGGTTATGGCATCATAAAAACAGATGGGAAAAAAGGAACCATCGAATTGGAATATTATGCTGCCTTTGGGAAGGAACCTTTTGACAGAATAAACCTTTCAGATCTGTTATACGACCGTAAGAACAAAATATTCAAGTGATTGGATGATTATTGGAGACACTAAAAACTGATAAATATTTAGAATTTGTATGCAGCACAATTCAAAAATCAATTTTCTTCCAGGCATACAACTCGGACTAATTGCAATGAGCAGTTTGTTACCGAATAATAGTCTGGTAGCAAAAACACAGAAGAAACCCAATTTGTTGTTTATCATGACCGACCAACAACGGTTTGATGCACTTAGCCTTGCAGGGAATAGAGTATTGAAAACACCCAATCTTGACCGGTTGGCAAAACAGGGGGTGTGGTTTCGAAATGCCTACACCCAGTGTGCGGTATGCGCCCCTACCCGTGCTACAATTCTGACCGGCTGTACCGTCGAAAATCACCAGATACTTACAAATGAAGTTTCAGGTTCTACCAGGGAATCAGGCCGTATGTCGATGCCAACTTTCGACGAATTGTTGATTAAAAATGGGTATCGCTGCGAATATGTTGGGAAATGGCATAGTCCGGTGTTTCACGCAGAAGTATATCAGAACCCTGTACGAACAGCAAAAAACGGAAAGTCTGCCTTCTCCCCCGGTGGACTCACAGCACTTTACATGGACTATATAAATGTCAACTTCCCGAAAGAGAGTCTCAAACCGGGAGAGTTATACGACACATTTACCGCCAGGCCATACGTCCCAAACCCATTGGATAAACGGTTTGGAATGAAAGAAGCAGAGGTTCTGCCACTGAGCAAAAAATACATACAGCCCGATCTTCATGGCGAACTGCAAACGCCAGCTGAACATTCATTTACTGCTTTTCAGGCCAAACAAACCATTGAGGCACTTGAGCGCAACAAAAACAACACCTTCAGTATCACCTGTTCTTTCCATTATCCGCATGCGCCAATGCTTCCGGTAAAACCCTATTCCGAAATGTATCCGGTAAAGAAGATGCAGGTTCCGGCAAGTATAGCAGATCAAATGCAAAATTCGCCTTATCGGAGCCAGAATGGACGGTTGGAGCATCCTGAATATGCCGATCCTGAGAAAATAAAATTCATGATTGCCGATT
The DNA here is from genome assembly GCA_903881215.1 of uncultured Bacteroidia bacterium. Lineage (GTDB taxonomy): Bacteria > Bacteroidota > Bacteroidia > Bacteroidales > Prolixibacteraceae > CAINVV01. Next base: position 3,771 of record CAIRSO010000347.1, on the reverse strand, counting down.
ATTATGGTCTGGTAAAGGAGCTTGACGATTGGGTTGGAAAGATTCTTGAGAAGCTTGCAGAACTTGGGCTTGAGGAGAATACACTGGTTATTTTCACCAGCGACCATGGCGATATGCTTGGTGCACATGGAATGAGGGAGAAAAATGTGTTTTATGAAGAATCAGCACATATTCCGTTGATGATCAGGTTTCCCAATCACATTAAACCTAAAACTACCGTGGATGGATACGTGTCAAATATTGATCTTTTCGCCACCATCAACGATTACCTGCATATGCCTGAATATCCTTCTGATGGGCAAAGTCTTCGTGGCATGATTGAGGGAACCGATCAGACACATGGGAAATATGTGGTAACCGAATGGCTTTACAACGAAGATCGCACACCTGCTTATATGATTCTAAAAGATGGATGGAAAATGTTTATTCCATTTTCTGAAGAATCCAAAGTTATCAATGCATTGTACAACCTTAAGAAAGATCCGCATGAAATGAATAACTTGCTGGGGAACAATCCCGAAAAGGACAAATACAATGAGAAGGCAGAGGAATTACGCAAAGATTTGCTGTTTTGGCTTATGAAAAACAAATCCAAACATTATGAGGGTGTTAAGGCACGAAAATTGATATGAGAAATTTCCCCCAAACCTCAAATAAAGGAAACAAAACGATAAAGGTCAAGGCTTATTTACTGATATTGCTTTTATGTTTCATCAAGGTATTAAATGCGGCTACACCTGTGGCATCTATTGTCCTGTCAGATCCTTTTGTATCTAATAATCTGACTCATTTTACAGTAACAGATCCAGCCAATGAGCCTTATACGATTCAAACAATAAAGAATGGCGTTCAATGCCGTCAAATACCGGAGAAAAAATACGCCTATTTCAATGTCGATGATGTAATTATTCCTGCGATTCAAAACAATCTGATCTTTTACATCACTTTTTTTGATGAAGGAACCAGCAGCATCAGCTTACAATACAATGCGAACGATGGAAACAATTACAAGTCAGCCTCTTTTTCAAAGACAGGGACCAATAGTTGGATCACTGTAACTGTTGCCATTACCAATGCCTCATTTCGAAATGCCCAAAACAACAAGTGTGATTTTCGTTTAAGCGGAAGTGGAGATAATTATATTAAAGAAATAGCGATTGCCATCGGGAAACTGGATCCGGAAAAGGAGTCTGTTCCGGTTGTTTCTGCCAGTTCTTATTCAGAGTTCACAGGAAAATCGGTAGCCGGTTATCAACTTTGGTTTGCAGCGGGTAATGCAACTTCAGGCTGGGTTCATTGGAGTGGTAATACACCTCCGGCAGCCAATAAGACCCATGTTGAAATCTATCCTGATGTTTCAGAATATGCCGAAACGGATCTGGTACAAACAGCATTGGCCAATTTGGGCAACGGCACGCTTTCCAAACTGTTTACCTCCTCCAGCAAAACTGTGATTGACAAGCATTTTCAATGGATGAAGGAGTATGGCATTGATGGAGCAGCCATTCAGAGATTTATAGGGGGCATTGGAGGGGCTATTGTCAATTCACCCAATGCTGCCTCACTCAAAATTAAACAAGCTGCAGAAGCCACCGGTCGTATTTTTTATATCTGCTACGACATTTCTTCCACTGGGATGGAAACCACCTGGGATGATGTCATTAAATTCGACTGGGTCTACAATGTGGAGCAAAACAATCAATTAACCTCATCACCTGCCTATGCAAAAGTTGGAAATAAACCTGTTGTACAAGTCTGGGGTCCGGGTTTTACCGACAATCACCCCGGGACAGCAGCCGAAACCATTGCCCTGATTGATTTTCTCAAATCACGTGGTTGTTTTGTTATAGGTGGCACTCCAACGTATTGGAGAACGAATAACAGGGATGCAAAAGGCCCAACCCAGTCACTTGCTGCCAATCAGGAAAGTTTTGAGAATGTATATGTGAAATATGACATGATTTCACCCTGGATGCCTGGTCGATTTAAAGACAACGCCGGTGCTGACAACCAACTTATCACCATGATTGCTGACAAAGCCTATTGCGATTCCAGAAATATCAAGTACCTACCGGTTATTTTCCCTGGATTTGCCTGGTCCCAGTGGAACCCCGGGAATCCAAATGATGCACCCCGGAATGCAGGAGAATTAATGTGGCGTCAAGCCAGAAACATCAAAAGTCTGGGGGTAAATTCCATGTACTTCGCCATGTTTGATGAGTATGATGAAGGCACGGCCATTATGAAAGCTGCTACTGACTGGAGCATGATTCCGACAGACCAGTATTTCCTCACAACAAGTGCCGATGGTACTTGGTGCTCTTCAGATTTTCAACTCCGTGTCGCCGGTGCTTCTATTGAAATGCTGAAAGGGACCAGACCTGAAAAAGCAACCGTTCCTGTTCCTTATTCCAATGGCCCGGTGTTCTACCGCAATAGTTTTGAAAAGCGGACAACAGCTTACAATTATGTAAATGGAGTGGCTCAGAACACAGGGACATTCAACATCGACCCTTGTTTTTATAACCCTACTGTACTGGCAAATACAAATATCACTAGCCCGTTTTGCGATATTCAGCCGGGCAATGCAAGAAGCGGACTCTATTCTGTCAAAGCATCAGGTAGCATTAGCAGCAATCTATCGGCAACTTATGTTTACAAAACTGCTGCCGTAAAAATTGCCGTTAAACCAAATATGAAGATTTCCTTCTGGAAGAAAACTGAAAACGAGTTGGGCCGCTATCTGTTTGTCGATTTGATCACCAAAAATGGCCGAAACCTCAGCGACAACGGGTACAGAGATCAATACGGCACCAGCATGCATCCCACAACCGCACATGGCAACACTGGTGTTGGTTGGGAACAGTTTACTTGTCAGTTTGGAAACGGAACCCTTTTGGGAGATACCATCACAGGGATTGTGATAGGTTACAATAAAACCGGTCAAGGTGCCTATTTAGCCTATTTCGACGACTTCCTGATAGAAGAGGGACAAGACACACCAACTGCTATAAAACCTCTGGAACATAATGATAACAAGTTTATAGTCTACCCAAATCCTTCGAATGGCCAGTATAACCTTATTATGAACCCACTAGGTGAATATCAGTTGATCGTTTATGATTCTTTTGGCAAATTGTTAATGAAGAGAAAATCGGTCAATACCCTCGAAACGATAAATCTCACAGGATATTCAGCCGGAATATATATCCTAAGCATACTTTCTGATAGGAATAATTATGTACAGAAACTTGTTAAACAATAAACAGATGCAAAATAGTCATTCAATGAAATATCTGGCAGGCGGATTGGCCATTTTGTCAATTTACCCTTGTTCAACGGTAGCAAGTGACCGAAAATATGACCATGGAAGCTTTTACAACCCAACTTACTGTTCAGATGATAAAAGAACAGGCTCTAAGCAATAAACCATTTTTTTGCTGGGCCACTTTTTACCGGCCTCCTCAACCCTATACACCTTTGAAAAAATACATGGATATGTAGGATGTCTCCAAGTGGGGCGAAGGCCGAAAAAATGGTAGTTCAATTCGTAAACCTGCCAGTCTTTACGAACCGAAGGAGAATATTCCACCTATGATGCAATCGATCCGGAATGGTGGAAACAAAGTCTGGAACGTAGATAAAGCATATCAGGATGAGCAGCTCTGGCGCAATCATGTTGGTGCCTATTATGCACTGGTAACCGAAGTAGATCATTGCGTTGGCGAAATTCTCAAGGCTTTGGATGAATCCGGAATCGCCGAAGAAACC
>CAIRSO010000346.1 GCA_903881215.1 uncultured Bacteroidia bacterium | reverse complement strand
GTCAATGTCTTCTTTTGAATTTTCATTAAAAGGCAATGTGAAATAAAACGTTGAGACATTGCCTTTTTCACTTTCCACCCATATTTCACCGCCAAGCATTTCAACATAAGCCTTCGAAATACTTAATCCCAGTCCTGCCCCTTGTCTGGCTTGTACATCTGAAATATCTGCCTGAACAAAACGATCAAAAATAGCCTCCTGCCTTTCTATTGGGATTCCGATTCCCGTATCCTTTACGAAAAACCGTAGAGAAAATTCATGAATTTTCTCTACAATCACGTACCCAAATTCAATTGATCCTTTATCCGTGTATTTGATGGCATTCTTTACAAGGTTGGTGAGGATTGAATAAAATTTTTCGCTGTCTGATACTACATTGGCGTCTTTTGCAGGTAATCCATTTTTGAAAGAAAGGAGAATTCCTTTTTTGTCAGCCTCAGGTTTTAACAGTTTGTATACATTTTCTATCTTCTCATTTACATTAATTTCCTGAAAATTGGCACTTACCATTCCTGCTTCTATTTTCGAAATATCCGTTATTTCGGAAATTACGTTGAGCATCCGTGCACCACTACGCTCTATAATCTTAATGTATTCCTGTTGTTCTTCCCCAGTAAGGCCGGGCAATTTTAAAAGGCTTGAAAACCCTAGAATTCCATTCATTGGTGTGCGGATTTCATGGCTCATATTGGCAAGGAAAGCCGATTTAAGGTGGTCGCTTTGTTCAGCCTTTTCTTTCGCTATGGTCAAATCTTTATTGAGGAAGTTTAGTTCTTCATTTTGCTTTGTCAATTGAGCGGTCAGAGTTTTATTCTCGGTGACATCTCGCGAAATAACGATGATCCTGTGAATACGCCCGGAACTATTTTTTAATGGAATTAATTGAGTATTAAAGGTTTTATTAATATTTTGATAGTTAATCACTTCATCGTAAACGATTATACTTTCTGTCTTAATGCACCGTTCGTAATTTTGTTTAAACTTTTCAAACAAATCCGGAGGAATGCATTCATCGATGTACCTGTCTTTATAATTATCGACACTGCCTAACAGTTTTGCTTCAGTTGCATTAAAATCGATCACTTTATACCGCCCATCTTCAGTAACTTCGTAAATGGACATAATGTCGAATGTGTTGTCAAATATTTGCTTGTATTTCACCTCACTTTCCATTAACGCCTTTTCTGCCTGCTTTCGCTCGTTAATATCCTGATGAAAAGCAAGAAAGTATTTTTGGCCGGAGATATTTATTACACTCACCGTATCACTGAGAATGAAGCTATGACCATCTTTATGAAAATGTTCCACTTCAAAACGAACTACCTCACCGTTAAGAATTCGCTGAATAATAGAAGCGCGCCCATCGAAAGCATCTTCTTTGAGCACATCCAGCTCCTTTATATCCATGTTTTTCATCTCCTCTACCGTATAACCATGCATTTGGGCAAATGACTGATTGAGTTCAGCTATTCTTCCGTCCATGGTTAACAAGATAAGTCCTTCATTTGCCTGATCAAAAAGTTTGCGGTAGAGGCGTTCGCTTTCTTTTAGCTTTTCCTCTGCATGGCTGCGATCAGTAATATCTGAGGCAGTTATGTAGCATTGGGATCCGTGCTGAGCAACAATGCCTGAAAGGTGGACAAATATTGCATCATTTGTTTTTGACAATAAAGTCACATTGCAGCTTTCTTTGGGCTGATTGTTGAATAATTTCTCCAGGAATTGATGAAATGCAGGATTTTTGTCTTGGGTAATAAAATGATGAAATGGTTTATATATTAACTCTGAACGATTTCGGCCAAGCATTTTCGCGCCGGCCAGGTTTAGCTTTAAAATATTGCCTTTTCTGTCAAGAGTAAAATACCCCATTGGAGCAAAATCGTATAGTTCTTTGTATTTTTCAGCTTCAAGGATTGCTTGAGCCTTGGACGATTGCAGCTCTTCATTCTGCAATTTTAGTTCAATTTGATGCACTTCCAACTCTTGTATGAGTTTTTGGAATTCGTCTATTAAAAGATGCGGGGGAGTTGACTGGTTGTCTTTCTTGTTTCTCATAGTACGATTTCAATTGTTAGTAGCTATTGAATTGTTTCACAGCAATACAGAAAATGCAATTGAATGAACTTGGTTAGGTTCAAAAGCATCAGGTTAATTCAAAAGTAGTGTTTTTTTTCTGATTCTCTTTGCCCTGTTCTGATATTTCCCTAAAATTGCTACCTTTCTGAGCCAAATAGTGCCCTATGGAAAAAGAGAAACTGGATCAGATTTCGATCTCTAACCTGTTCAAAAGGAGGAAAACCGACCGCGATATTTTTCAGGAATTAATGCCTACCAGAGTGAAGGAAGTGTTGCTTTTCGCTACCCTTTACGATGCCTATTCCATTGAGAGGGAAGGACAATTTTCAGATAAAATATTTGGCGAATACCTGCAGCTCAACCTGTATGCAGCTCCGCGATTTACCAGCGTAAATACACCTGAAGATGTTGTTCCAACTTTGAACAGCCGCCATTTTGACTTGATCATCATAATGGCTGGCGTGGATAAAGTAATGCCTATCAAGGTGGCAGAACTGATTCATACGCACAAATCAAGAATTCCCATCCTTCTGCTTGTCAACAATAACAATGATGTAGGATATTTCAAACGATCAGCCGCACTGGTTCCCGCTATTGACCGTGTATTCGTATGGAATGGCAATTCAAATGTCTTTATTGCCATGATTAAGTACATTGAAGACAAGCGCAATGTTGACAGGGATACCGTGCTCGGCGGGGTTAGAATCGTACTGCTGGTTGAGGACTCGATTAAATATTATTCGCGGTACTTGCCACTGCTTTTTTCAAGCGTTCTTACCCAGACGCAATCACTGGTGTCAGACGATTCGACCGATGAGCTGCATAAAATATTCAAATACAGGGCCAGACCCAAGGTGTTGCTGGTGAGTACCTACGAAGATGCGGTACATATTATCAACAATTACAAAGATTACCTTCTCTGTGTAATATCGGATGTGAAATTTGCCAAAGATGGAGTCAATGATGAAGATGCTGGCATCGAGCTCTTAAAATATACCCGGCAAAATCTAAAGTACCCTATCCCTCTGCTTTTGCAGTCGCATGATATTGAAAATGCCAAAAGGGCAGAAGCCATTGGAGCCGGTTTTATCACGAAGAATTCGGATACTTTGTCACACGACATTCATGATTTTATCAATACCAAACTTGGCTTTGGCGATTTCATCTTCAAGGATAAAAAAGGCGATAAAATTGCCTGTGCCCGAAATCTCCATGAATTTGAAGAGCTGGTTGCCAAAGTACCCATGGAATCGCTGTTGTACCATGCACGCGAGAATGGGTTTTCAACCTGGCTGATGGCCCGTGGTGAAATTAACATGGCAGAGCGCCTGATTCCATTTAAAGTTGAGGATTTCGAAAATACAGAGAAGTTGCGCAACTTTTGTCTCAATGTCTTCACGGATGTGCGTGAGAAGAAAAACAGGGGACGAATCGTTAATTTCGACTCTACATTAATTACCGGCAACCGTTATATTGTTCGCATGGGACTGGGCTCTCTGGGAGGAAAGGGCAGGGGACTGGCCTTTATGAGCAACCTTCTGGAGAATATTGATTTGAAAGCTATCCTACCGGGATTAAATATCAGGATGCCGGCTACTTCTATCATCGGGGCCATTGAGTTTGATAAATTTCTGGAATCGAACAAATTGTTTGATCTGGCGTTTCATTCAACCGATCAGGAGAAGATTAAGGCCGCCTTTCTGGAAGGAGATCTTAGCATCACGCTAAAGGATAAGCTTATGCAATATATCCAGCACATCACACAGCCTTTGGCCATCAGGTCATCCGGATTGTTTGAAGACTCCTTACTGCAGCCTTTTTCCGGTGTTTATGACACATATCTCATTCCAAACAACCATCCGGATACGGAAGTTCGGTTTGTGCAGTTGATGAACGCCGTTAAGCTGATTTATGCTTCCGTTTTCAGTAATGATGCACGTTCCTATTTCCAGGCTATCAACTACAAAATTGAAGAGGAAAAGATGGCCATTATCATCCAGCCTGTGGTGGGTAAGGAGCACAATGGAAAGTTTTACGTCGACATCAGTGGGATTGCTCAATCGTATAACTACTATCCCTATTCGTACATGCAGCCGGAAGATGGCTTTGCCGTGGCGGCCCTCGGATTGGGGCAGGCAGTTTCGGGAGGTGAAAAGGCTTACCGGTTTTGTCCAAAATATCCGGCTCTAAACGTCGGCGGCATTTCAGACATGGTTCGGGACACTCAACGGGAGTTTTATGCAATTGATCTGACCCACAGTGAATTCGATATGTGTCAGGAAGGAGAATTGGCCGCTATCAGGAAATATCCTGTTTCAGCAGCCGAAATGGATGGCGTCATCGATCAATGTGTTTCAACCTACGACATGGAGAACGAGGTGATCCTACCGGGAACCGGCATGAGGGGTCCTCGGGTGGTAGACTTTGCCAACCTTTTGAAATACAATCAGGTGCCCATGGCCGACAGCTTGCTTATTTTAATGAAACTCTTTCAGCAAGCCATGGGATCACCGGTAGAGATGGAATTTGCCATCGATCTCAATAAAGGCGATAACGGTTGGCCTACTTTCTACCTGCTACAACTTAAACCGCTCATTCGCAGGGAGGATGATATCGAAATTGAACTTGATGAGCTTGACCGGAACAACCTTGTCCTGCTCTCTCAAAAGGGAATGGGCAACGGACGGATCAAAGGAATACAGGATGTGATCTATGTAGATATTGAAAAATTCGACCGGACCCGGACGAAAGAAATCGCGGCCGAAATTCTTGAATTCAACAAACTACTTAGTGAAGAGGATCGTAAGTATGTGCTGATTGGCCCTGGCCGATGGGGAACCCGTGACGAGTTTACAGGAATCCCCGTAAGGTGGGCTCACATCAACAATGCCAAAGTTATCGTTGAAATTGGTTTGCCCGATTTTCCGCTGGATGCTTCCCTCGGATCCCATTTTTTCCACAACGTAACCTCGATGAATGTAGGCTATTTTTCAGTCCCTGTGCTGGATGGCAATGAATTTGTTAACATGAAATTACTCAACTCGCAGAGGTTAATCCATCAGGGGAAATTCGTTAAATGGGTGCGCTTTGAGCATTCCCTGGAAGTGCTGATGGACGGAAGAAAACGGACAGCAGTGGTCAGGATGAAATAATTTGAAAATTTGAAAATGTGGAAATGAGCCTGGAAAAGACAAATAAATACGTATGATTCAGAAGTCCTGACATTGGTTATTCGGTTACCGTCCATAAAAAAAATGCTTCAGATGAAATTTTTGCTCTTCACCTCGTAAATTGTAAAACTCTTCAAGATAATTGTTAAATGGCTTCTGACCCTCAGATGCGACATTTCTGGCACCGATTGTAAGGTCTTCAAATTCGATCGTGACCGTCCTTTTGGGTACCAGGAAAAGCAGATTGGCCAGCACGTAAAACATCCCTTTTAACAATTGAAAGAAAAAATCCGGCGATTTGCCCGTCCTGGCTTTCGAAAACATACTTCCCCATAATCCGGAGATCCGAACACCGATGACCAAAGCATCATCAGGTAATTTTCTGACAATGTGCCAGGCCGATTTTTTATTGAAAATTTTCTCATAACCTTGGCCGGCAATTTGACCGCCAGGGTAAAGGACAACATTGTTCCCTCGCTTCAATCCTTTGATAACAGATCTGGTTATGACTTTTAATACCTGGGTATCACGGTTGCCATTTTCCAGATCGCTGACCCGGATAGCCCCCAAATAATTGAAAAAAGATTTGGAAATGGGAATGTCAAAATATTTTTCCGCGATAACAGGAGTAACAGTGGTGTAGCGGTAAAGGTGACTTAACAGGATCACAGGATCAATCAGTGCCTGATGATTGGGTAAAATGAAGGCTGGAGAATTTTTCTGAAAAACCTCCTCTCCTTTGATCCGTATCTTGTACCGGAATCTTATTAGGAGCCTGATAGTAAGTGTTATAAATTTACAAAATGCAAGGAAAATAGCGCTATGTCTCTTCATTTGAATACCAACAACTTTAATGAAAAAAGTGAACATATGATAAAAACCCAATATCTGAAAAATTTCTCAATAAAAAATTTATTTTTGTATAATAACTAATCATACTAACATGACCAGACCTATTTTACCAATTAATTCTCCGAAAGTTATCAATGCCTGGTGCTCGTATGACATCGCTAATTCGGCCTATATTTTAAGTGTCAACACTGTCCTTTTTCCAATCTATTATCAGATAGTAACGAAAAAGGCCTTTGGTTCAGAAATGGTGCAGTTTTTGGGCATGACGATCAAGAACACTGTTCTGTATGAGTATGCCATTTCCTTGGGTTACCTTTTAGTTATTTTTATGACGCTTTCGTTATCCGGAATTGCCGACATGGGTGGCTATCGCAAAAGGTTCATGCAGTTCTTCACCTTGATAGGTTCAATGGCTTGCATTGGTTTATATGGATTTAATGGTGCAAACATTGGCCTGGGAATCCTGCTGCCGATGCTGGCTGTACTGGGATTTGCAGGCTCTCTGGTCTATTACAATTCTTTCCTGCCGATTATTGCCACTGCCGATCTCCACGACCGTGTTAGCGCAAGGGGTTTTTCTTATGGATATGCCGGTAGTACGTTGTTGCTGATTTTTAATATTTTCTCTCTCGAAAACTATCAGATGTTTGGGTTTACCGACAAACTGGAAGCCATCAGGTTCTCGTTTATTGAAGTAGGTATCTGGTGGCTGGTTGTTTCCCAATTCGCTTTTTACTATTTGAGAGAAGATCGTAGAAAGGTGCGCATCGATTCAACCATCTTCACAAGAGGATTTCATGAAATGATAGTTGTGTTCAGATTTATTAAAAGGCACAAGGCAATGAATAGATTTTTGCTTTCCTTTTTCTTTTTCAGCATGGGCGTTCAAACTATCTTTATTGTCGCCTCACTTTTTGGCAAAGTTGAGCTTGGAATTACTGATACAAAGTTAATTATGACAATAATGATTATTCAGCTGGTAGCCATTCTCGGAGCCATCATATTTGCCAGGGTATCAGCTCGTTTTGGGAATAAAACATCCTTAATATGGATGCTGTCCACATGGATTTTGGTGTGTTTCTCAGCTTATCTCGTTCAAAATGAATTCCAGTTTTATATCTTGGGTGCAATGGTTGGCATGGTCATGGGAGGAATCCAGTCTCAGGCAAGGTCTACCTGGTCGAAGTTGATTCCAGCCGGTACTGCTGATACGGCTTCCTATTTTAGCTTCTACGACAGTACAGAAAAACTCGCTATTGTCATTGGGATGTTTTGTTTTGGAATTATTGACCAAATTACCGGCAGTATGCGTTACAGTGCATTGTTGTTGTCTCTGTTTTTTATTGTAAGTTTGATAATTATTGCTGTCACGAAGTTAGAAAGGGAAAAACCACCTGTGAACTAAATCTCCGATTCATAGATTTTGCCCTTTGCTTCATCGGCAGTCTAAACTTTACCTATGAAGACTATCAAATACATTTCGATCACTCTTATGGCTTTCGTCCTGCTTTATTTTGTGGGGCCAAAAATGCCAACGCCTGTTTTGAACACAAACCTGCCCAAAATTGAAGGCAGCATAGAGAATTATGTGACCGCTTTGGAAAACAAACCGGGCATAAAAATCAGACCCGGCTGTGAAGCAAAAATTCTTTGGGCCAACGACTCAATCCATCAATCAACCGAATTTGTTCTGTTGTACCTGCATGGTTTCTCTGCGAGCCGGCATGAAGGATACCCAATAAATGAAGATTTTGCCAGGCATTTTGGCTGCAATGCCTACTTGGCGCGTTTGGCTGCCCATGGAGAGGTATCTGAAAATCCCTTGATGGAAATGACCCCGGAGAAACTTTACGAGTCTGCCAAAGAGGCCCTGGTAATTGCCGGTCAATTAGGCAAAAAGGTGGTGATTATGGGTTGTTCCAATGGTTGCACAATTGGATTAAAGTTAGCGGCCGACTTTCCCGGAATGGTGTACGGAATGATATTTTATTCGCCAAATATTCGGATCAAAAATAAGATGGCCCCTATGATTTCCGGTCCATGGGGATTACAAATGGCAAGAATGAACTATGGCAGTAAATTCAGGGTAACTGCAGATGATCCAAATGGGGAAATTTGTAAATACTGGAATTGTACTTACCGCGCCGAAGCCATTGTCTATTTGCAGCAATTTATGGACGCAACCATGAATAAGGAAATTTTTGCCAAGGTGACATGTCCTTTGTTCATGGGTTATTATTACAAGGATGAGCAGCATCAGGATGATGTTGTTGAGGTAAAAGCTTCTCTCAAAATGTTTAGTGAGTTGGGAACAGCAGAAACGAAAAAGATTGCCATCAATTTTCCTAATGCTGGCCATCATGTAGTGTGTAGCGACCTGACCTCAGGAGCTGTAGATGATGTAAGGAAAGCCACCTACCAGTTTGCAGAAACGGTATTGGGAATGAAACCGGTAAAATAGTATGATTTGACTAAATTCGCTTTGAATGAAACGTTTATAATATAGTTAGCTCTATTTTAAGCTCTTCTAATGCCTCATTACATTGATTCTCAAAATTCCGGATGTGAACCGGATAGCTTTCCACCTCGATCCCTTCGATAGTCTTTAACTGAAATCTCTTCATTTCCTGTTCTAATTCAGTCATACCCATTATTTGCAAGGAAGATTTCGCCTTGTGTGCCTCCTTCCCAAGAGCTGCATATTGCCCGGCTTGGTAAAGATCATTCAAATTCCTGATAAATTCGGGTACTTGTAAAATGAACATTTCAATCATTTCATGTATGATTTCCTTGTTCCCTTCAGTGATGTTTTTAAGGTAATTTAGATTTGTATATGCCATTGTATATCGATGATTAAATAGTTTTACCCGTGGTTTCAGCTGATTATACCTGATGATTATTTCTCAATGATATGAGATTTGTTAGGTACTCCTCGCTATATTTTTCTTAATTTTGACCATGAATCAGCCTTGATTTCCTTTGAAAATCTTGTTCGGAGAAATGGTCTTATTCTGTCTTAACAAGTACTTTGGTGAAAGTCGATTCTAAATGTAACAAGTTTTGTGGAACTGATAAAATCAAATCAGTTAGTTTTTGGTTTAGTCTAAATTTTAAAAATTCAAATATATGTTAGAAACCAGTTTTCACGGGATTCATCTGGGCTATAAAGCCAAGATGGCTGAATTCGCCGGCTTTGATATGCCTATTGAGTATTCCGGAATTAAGGATGAACACATGACAGTGCGCCAGGGAGTGGGTGTTTTTGATGTTTCCCATATGGGTGAAATTTGGGTAAAAGGCCCTCTGGCTCTCGATTTTTTGCAGAAAGTTACTTCCAACGATGTGTCGGTTCTACAGCCCGGACAGGCACAATATTCCTGCTTCCCCAATGGCAAGGGCGGAATTGTGGATGATCTGCTGGTCTATTATTTCTCCCAGGAGAAATACCTGCTGGTCGTAAATGCTTCAAATGTCGAGAAGGACTGGAATTGGCTGGTAAGCCAGAATGACCGCGGAGTTCTGATGGAAAATACATCCGACAGTATTTCACAATTGGCTGTCCAGGGACCGAAAGCCCTCGAAGTTCTGCAAAAACTCACCTCAGTCGACCTCTCTGCAATCAAGTATTACACATTCAAGGTAGGAGAAATGGCAGGTGTGAAAGATGTTATCATTTCTGCAACGGGATACACAGGTGCCGGTGGATTTGAATTGTATTTCTACAACAAGTATGCAGAGTCCATGTGGAAAGCAATTTTCGATGCAGGTGAGGAATTTGGCATCAAGCCGATCGGATTAGCTGCCCGTGACACTTTACGTTTGGAAATGGGCTTCTGCCTCTATGGCAATGATTTAGACGATACAACCTCGCCGATTGAAGCTGGATTAGGCTGGATCACAAAATTCAAGGATCACAAGCAATTCATTGACAAAGATATTTTGTTGCTACAAAAAAGGCAGGGAACCGCGAACCGTTTGTGCGGATTCGAAATGATTGACCGTGGAATTCCAAGGCACCATTATGCGATTACTGATTCATCGGGTAAGGTTATTGGACACGTTACTTCCGGAACTCAATCTCCTGTGCTCGAAAAGGGTATTGGTATGGGATATGTTCCTGCCGAATTTGCCTCGCCTGGTTGTGAGATCTATTTGGAGGTAAGGGGCAAACTACTCAAAGCCAAAGTTGTAAAGATGCCGTTTATTTAGATTGTTTCTATATCATCGAATTTCTGCAGACATAACTTAAACTTAACTGATTTTTGTCATGTTTTCCGGATTATTATATTATTTTCACACACATAAAAATGAAGATAAGTTCATTAAATTTAAGTAGTTAAATATCTAGTTGGTTATATATTTTATTGCTTTCCGGCTACGTCCGTAAAGTCTGTCAAATCTTTTAAAACTGATCCAAAATGAAGAAGCATAATTTTTACGCAGGACCTTCAATCCTTCCCGAGTTCACGATTCAAAAAACAGCCGAAGCTGTTGTAAATTTTGCAGGAACAACCCTCTCTGTGATGGAGGTGTCCCATAGAAGCAAGGAATTTGTTGCAGTAATGGATCAGGCCATTGCATTGGTAAAAGAGTTGCTTGAAGTCCCGGAAGGGTATGAAGTACTCTTTCTGCAAGGTGGTGCCAGTACACAATTTTACATGGCTCCCTACAACCTGATGAAGACCAAAGCCGGATACATGAACACAGGTGTTTGGGCAACAGCGGCCATCAAAGAGGGCAAATTTTTTGGTGAAGTTGTGGAAGTAGCTTCCTCCAAGGATAAAAATTACAATTACATCCCAAAAGGTTTCGATATCCCAACTGATTTGGATTACCTCCACATCACAACCAACAATACCATTTTTGGAACAGAAATGTTGTATGATCTGGATTCTCCGGTTCCTTTGGTTGCCGATATGTCGTCAGATATTTTCAGTCGTCCGCTCGATATCTCTAAATATGCCGTCATTTATGCAGGTGCTCAGAAAAATCTGGCTCCGGCTGGAGTAACGCTGGTCATCGTTCGCAAGGATGTTTTAGGCAAAAATGGGCGTGCAATCCCAACAATGATCAACTATCAGACACATATCGAGAAAGAATCCATGTTCAATACTCCTCCATGCTTGCCGGTTTTTGCGGCTCTTCAGACATTGTTGTGGCTGAAAGAGAATGGCGGAATCAAAGCCATGGAAGTTAAAAATATTGCCAAAGCAAAATTGCTGTACGACGAAATCGATCGTAATTCTCTGTTCCAGTCGACCGTTCCTGATCCAGCCGACCGTTCACGCATGAATGTCACCTTCGTGATGACTCCCGGCAATGAGCATTTAGAGAAAGATTTTCAGGCGATGGCCAAAGAAAACAATCTGGTAGGTATCGAAGGCCACCGTAGTGTCGGTGGTTTCAGGGCATCCATCTATAACGCCATGCCAATAGAAAGTGTTGCTGCACTGGTTCAAACAATGAAAGATTTCGAAGCAAAGCAATAGTATGGCCATATTAAAACCTTTCAGCGGCCTGCGTCCTCCAATAGAGCTCGCTTCTCAGGTCGCTTCACGTCCGTACGACGTGCTTAATTCGGATGAAGCACGCATAGAAGCGGATGGCAATCCATATACTTTGCTGCACATCATCAAACCGGAAATAGATCTTCCAGTCGGGATCGATGAACACCTTCCTGAAGTGTATCAAAAAGCGGCCGAAAACCTCGGGCTTTTCAAATCAAAAGGCTGGCTTCATAAGGATGATCAGGAATACCTTTATATCTATGCACAAACGATGGAAGGCCGCACACAGTATGGCCTGGTAGGATGTGCCTCTGTCGATGATTACCTGAAAGGCGTGATTAAGAAACATGAGCTCACACGCAGTGACAAAGAGGAAGACCGGATGAAACATGTGCGTATCACTGATGCAAACATGGAACCAGTTTTCTTTGCCTATCCTGCTGTAGCCGAAATTGACGTGATCGTCGCTGACATCGTTTCTTCACGCAAACCGGAATATGATTTTGTGGCTGCCGACGGATTCGGCCATCATTTTTGGCTGGTAGACGAACAGACTACCATCGACAAACTGGTTGAACTTTTTGCCAAAATCCCTGCAACCTACGTAGCTGACGGACATCACCGTACTGCAGCTGCTGCCTTGGTTGGCAAAGAAAAAAGAGCCAATAACCCAAATCACAACGGAACAGAAGAGTACAATTTCTTTCTTGCTGTACATTTCCCTGACAATCAATTGCGGATTATTGATTATAACCGGGTCGTAAAAGACTTGAACGGATTGTCTTCCGAAGAATTGCTTGGTATGCTCAGCGCTGATTTTGAAGTGGTGAAATTGGGAACGGAGATTTACAAACCTGAAGCCCTGCATATCTTTTCGATGTACCTCGACGGATTGTGGTATAAGCTAACTGCCAAACCGGGAAGATACAACGACAACGATCCAATTGGGGTTCTGGATGTAACAATCCTCTCAGCATTGGTTCTTGATAAAATTCTGGGTATCAGCGATCTCAGAACTGACAAAAGAATCGACTTCGTCGGTGGCATCAGGGGATTGGGCGAGTTAAAAAGAAGGGTTGATTCGGGCGAGATGAAAGTGGCTTTCGCACTTTATGCGGTTTCCATGCAGCAATTAATCAACATTGCCGACTCCGGAAACATCATGCCTCCAAAGACAACCTGGTTCGAACCAAAACTGCGCTCTGGATTAGTTGTTCACGAATTGCATTAAAAGTTTGCAGGGTTAATATTGTTTGAAGGGTTTGAAAAGTTCATGATCACGAACATTTCAAACCCTTCAAACTTTTGAAACATTACAAACCAGTCTCCCAGTCCCCCAGTCTCCCAGTCTCCCAGTCCCCCAGTCTCCCAGTCTCCCAGTCCCCCAGTCTCCCAGTCCCCCAGTCTCCCAGTCTCCCAGTCTCCCAGTCCCCCAGTCTCCCAGTCTCCCAGTCTC
>CAIRSO010000345.1 GCA_903881215.1 uncultured Bacteroidia bacterium | reverse complement strand
ATGCTGAAAGACTTGAGGAATTCATCAAAACAATTTCGCTGCCAAAATAAATCTTTTCACACCTGACAGGTTTCCACACCTGACAGGTTTCCAAAACCTGTCAGGTGTGAAGCAACCAATCTTCAATTCTTTCAATTTCAATAAAAAGGCAAAATTGTTTTGAAGAGGAGAAAATCATCATTACGGACAATACAAATTAGGTAGGTATTCCATATAAAATATTGATAATCAAATTACATTAAACCAATTCAACAAACTAAACAAATGGAAAGAAGAAATTTTCTCAAGAACTCCTCTGCCGCTATCGCCGGAGGATTGATTGTCCCAACAATCGTGCCTTCTTCAGTCTTCGGAGCCAATGCCCCCAGTAACAAAATCAATGTGGCACAAATCGGATTTGGCCGGATTGCCATGGGGCATGACTTAGCTGAGACTTTGCCAATTGATGCCGCCAGAGTTATCGCGGTAGCAGATTTGGACTCTAACAGGTTAGCCAAAGGAAAACAGTTTATCGAAGATTTTTATGCCAAAAAGAGTGGCAGCTCTTCGGCCGTGAATGTCAAAACATACGGCGATTATCGGGAGATGCTGCTTAACAAGGATATCGATGCCATCATGATATCAACGCCTGACCATTGGCATTCACAGCCAGCCATCGAAGCAACGTTGGCCGGGAAACATGTTTATCTGCAAAAACCAACCTCCCTTACCATTGCAGAGGGACGAATGTTATCGGATATTGTACAGAAGAAGGGCAATATTTTCCAGATGGGAACGCAGCAACGTGCCATGCCTCAGTTCAGAATTGCTGCCGAACTGGTTAGAAACGGAAGAATTGGAAGACTTCATACTGTCAAAATCGGGTTACCAGGCGATCCATCCGGTCCGGATGCCCCATTGATGCCGATCCCGAAGAATCTGAATTACGACATGTGGCTTGGATCAACGCCTGAAGTTTATTATACCGAGATCAGGGTTCATCCGCAGAATAGCATGAGCGACCGTCCGGGATGGCTGCGTTGTGAGCAATTTGGTGCAGGTATGATCACCGGTTGGGGCCAACACCATTTTGATTCGGCTGCCTGGGGAATGGATACCGAATATACAGGTCCAATATCCATCAACGCCATGGCGCAGTTTCCCAAATCAGGTTTGTGGGATGTTCACGGAGAATTTGTCTCGGTAGCCGAATATAAAAATGGCATCACTCAGATAACAAGCGGAGCCTATCCCAATGGAATCCGGTATGAAGGCACCGAAGGGTGGATCTTCGTTTCCAGAGGCAATTATGTAGCTTCCGCCAGTGATCCGGTAGCTCAAAGGAGAAGTTCCAGTGCGCTGAATGCAAGTGATCCAAAGATTCTTACCTCTGTGATCAAGGAAAATGAGATTCATTTGTACAAAATAGACAACCAGCACCAAAACTGGATCGATTGTATCCAATCGGGCAAAGAACCAATTTCTCCGGTCGAGAAAGGACACCGCGCCTGCACTGTTTGCCTGCTAACCCATATTTCCATGAAGCTGGGCAGGAAAGTAGAATGGAATCCCGAAACTGAGAAATTCGTTAAAGATGATGAGGCAAACAAGCTGTTGTCAAGATCGCAGCGGTTTCCGTATGGGACGACGAATATTAAAATGTGAAAATGAGAAAATATGAAAATGTGAAAATGAGAAAATGAGAAAATGAGAAAATGGGAAAATGTGAAAATATTAAAATGTGAAAATGTGAAAATGTGAAAATTTGAAGATGGGAAGATGAGAACGGTCCCCGAGCGGAGCCGAGGGGTCTAGCTCACTTTAGTCACTCTAGTTCACTTTAGCTCACTTGTTAATTTTTTGATAATGAATAAAATGAAATTTTTAATTGGTATCATTTTGGCTTTTGGTTTCTTCCAGCTTCAGGCTGCAAAAATCACTGCCGTGAAAGTTGGATCCAAAATCAATGTAACGATTGATGGCAAATATTTCACGAGTTACATTTGCTCGTCCGACGAGAAATATCCTTTTTTCTACCCGGTAAATGGTCCGCTGTCAGGTGGATCAGTTACCTCCATGCGAAATGGTGAATATCCGCACCATAGTTCACTTTTTTTTGGCTGTGACCAGGTTAATGGCGGAAACTATTGGCAGGAGGGTTTGGAGCGTGGACGGATTATTTCAGTCAATGCAGAGATTTTGAAAGAAGGCGGGGATACGGTTCTGATCACGGATGAATGCATCTGGAGTAGGCCCGGTGCACTTTCACCGATCAAAGACAGCCGGAAATTTACCATCACTTCACCATCAGCTACTGTCAAACAAATTGATGTGGAAATTACCATGGAAATGCTCTTGGATGTGACCATTAAAAAGACCAATCACTCCCTTTTCAGTGCTCGTATGGCGGCCGACCTCTCCGTTAAGAATGGAGGTGCCCTGGTTAATGCGGAGGGTGAAAGCGGTGAAAAGGCAACCTTTGGAAAGAGCTCAGCCTGGATGGATTTTTCCGGCAAGAGGGGTGATTATATCGAAGGATTGGCCATTCTTCAACACCCGTCCAATCCATGGTATCCTTCACCCTGGTTCACCCGCGACTATGGTTTTATTTCTCCAACACCCATGTACTGGCCGGCTGATGACAAGGAGACAATTTTGAAGAAAGGGGAGAAGCTGTTGTTGCGCTACAGGGTGCTTGTTCACGGAGGTAATTCGGTGGATGCCAAGGTGGCAGAAATCTTTGAACAATACAAAAAATAGTGGTTAGTTTAAACCTGACAGGTTTCCAAAAACCTGTCAGGTTTAATATCCTGATTTTAAAACCATTTTAAATGATTAAGATATTTACCGCTGTGGTTATGCTGCTGTTCAGCTGCCCTCTGCTTTTTGGTCAGAAAAAAGAGGTGCCTGCAGGAAAACAAGGCCCACAGTATATTGTGGTTGATGCCCAAAAAAGGATTACCAAAAATGGAAAATCCGTTTATAATGCCTATGAGCCATTTCAGACTCGTACCGTCGAATTACTGACTGGTTTTCATCCGGCAAAAAAAGGGCCGGCATCAAACAAATATGGCGGTTTAAAAAAACAAAAAGCAACAGCCACCGGATTCTTTCATGTTGAAAAAATAGGAGATCGTTGGTGGGGTGTCGATCCGGAAGGTTGCCTCTATGTTAACATGGCCATCAATAGCATTTCGATGGGAAAATCTCCCCGCAACGAGAAAGCGGTAATTGATAAATTCGGAACGCCGCAGAACTGGATGAAACAGACCATCGGAATGTTGCAGAAAAATGGCTTCAATTGTGCCGGATCATGGTCCGACTACCAGTCAATAGTCGAAGCCAATCGCACAATCAAAAAACCATTGGCCTATACCATCAACTGGAATTTTATGAGCGGTTATGGCAAGGTAAGAGGAGGAACTTTCCAGCAACCCGGGCATACAGGGTATCCAAACGATGCAATCTTTGTCTTCGACCCGGGCTTCGAAACCTTCTGCGACAGCCATGCCAGGCAGGTAATCGCATTCAAGGATGATCCGAATCTTTTCGGCTATTTTTCAGACAATGAGATGCCATTTAAATTGAAATCACTCGATAATTTTCTTGCTTTGCCTGATTCCGAGTCCGGTCGGCAGGCAGCTGAGCAATTGCTAAAAGAAAAGGGAATTTCCAAAGAGCAGATTACTAACCAACACCGCGAAGAGTTCATGGCATTGGTAGGCGAGAAGTATTTTTCTATCGTCTCAAAGGCAATAAAAAAGTATGATCCCAACCATATGTATATTGGTGCGAGGTTTTACAGTGAGGAGAAGAACCATGAGAAATTCATGACCGCTGTCGGTAAATACCTGGATATTGTCTCGAATAATTATTACAATTACTGGACACCCGACTCAGCTCAGATGGCCAACTGGACAAAATGGACAGGAAGACCATTTATAATCACCGAATATTATACCAAGGGAGAAGATTCAGGCATGCCCAATCAAAGTGGTGCCGGCTGGATCGTCAGAACACAAAAGGATAGGGGATTGTTTTACCAAAATTACAATCTGGCTTTGATCGAATCAAAAAATTGCGTTGGATGGCACTATTTCAAATACCAGGACAACGATCCGGATGCCAAAGGTGTTGATCCCTCCAACACTGATGCCAACAAAGGCATTGTGAACAATTATTACGAAGTGTGGCAACCTATGATGGATAAGATGAAGGAACTGAATGGCCAGGTGTACAATCTGATTGATTATTTCGACAGGAAATAGTTCGACAGTATATAAAAAGATAATCCCTCAAGGTTGTTAAAACCTTGAGGGATTATTGTGAGAAATTTCAAACCTGACAGGTTTCCAAAACCTGTCAGGTTTAAAGGGTCTTTGCTTATTTCACAATCTTCATCTCATTGAGCAAATATCCGGCTCCGCCAAATTTATCCATGATAAACAGGGTGTAGCGAATATCCACATTGATACAACGTTGCAAAGATGGCTCAAAGATGATGTCGCTGCTCATGGACTCCCAGTTGCCATCGAAAGCGGTTCCGATCAGTTCGCCTTTTTTGTTCATCACCGGACTTCCTGAATTACCACCTGTAATATCGTTGTTGGTAAGGAAAGCCACTGGCATACGGCCATCTTTCAGCGCATATTGACCGAAATCTTTTGCATTGTAAAGTTCCTTGAGTTTAGCCGGAACGGTGAACTCATAATTTTTCGGATCTTCTTTCTGCATGACACCATCCAGGGTAGTAACAAAATCAAAGATCACTCCATCTTTGGGTGAATAATTCAGAACTTTCCCAAAGGTCAGACGCATGGTAGAGTTGGCATCAGGGTAGATCGCCTGTCCGGCTTTCATTTCCAGCATACCGGCAATGTACAGTTTTTGACCTTTGGCATATTGGGTGCGGTACTGCTCCAAATCCTTCATGTATTTCATCATGTTAGAAGAGATATCATTGGCTACCAAATAGGCAGGATCTTTCAGGAGTGCATTTTTATCTCCTGCCATTGCGGCTTTCAGCTTCTCTTCAGAGACAAACGCTGAATTGCTGAAAAGTGCATCCACAGCGGCATCTATGTTTCCGTTGTAGTCGGTATCAATGATTTTGTAAAAACCAGGAAGGTCACTTGCCGGTATCTTATCCCTGAAAAGCTTGATCAGGGCTTTGGCAACTTTTATATCGGTGGATACATTGTAATCTTTGTAAAAATCTGACGGACTGCTCTGGAAACCTGGTCTGCCTCCACCTCCGGTTCTGCCTTCTCTTCCTGGCCTTTCGACCTGCGGACCAAGACGGGATGCAGCAGAAGTAAGTTCGATAGGACTGAGGGCTTCCTGGTAAAATCTTGAAATATAAAGAAGTTTGGCTCTTCCTTCGATGGCCTCCTTCACCTCCGACAATGCCTTGCCGTATTTTTCCACTCTGGCCGGGTCAGCAGCTACCCACTCGCTGAATATTTTCTCTTCGGCAGCTCTTCTTTCGTACACATTTAATTTGGCAAAAGTCTCGTTCATACCCAGTGATTTCTTCCAGGAATTGGCCGAGCCTGCATATTTACTGGCATACTGCAATCTAACTTTTGGATTGGCCTCCATATCAGACCAGATAATACCCTGACGTACATTCCTTACCAGGATGGTCACGGCGTTGGTTACTTCGCTGGTCTCCTTCACTTCATAGGAAGTCATGAAACGGTTGGTCCTGCCGGGATAGCCGATGACCATAGCCGGATCGTTCTGGTTCATTCCCTTCAGTGAAATGGTCAGGAATTTCTTTGGTTGATAAGGAACGTTGTCCTTCGAGAATTCTGCCGGATTGTTGTCTTTGTCCGCATAAATCCTGAACATGCTGAAATCGCCGGTATGGCGGGGCCACATCCAGTTGTCTGTCTCGCCACCAAATTTGCCGATGGAGGAGGGGGGAGCCCCTACAAAACGAATGTCGCTGTAGGTTTTGGAGACCACCATGTAATATTGGTTGTCGCCAAAGAAAGAAACCACGCGGGCTCTTAGGTATTTGCTGTCGCCCACTGCCTTGGCTGTCAGCTGGTCCGATACGGTTCTGAAGGCTTCATCCTTTGCCTTGGGATCCTTGGCGGCATCCATGGCATCCATCACAGCCTTTGTCACATCTTCGAAACGATCGAGGAAGATCACAGTCAAACCTTTCGCAGAAAGCTCTTCATCGTGGTTCATGGCCCAGTAACCATTTTGAAGGTAATCATGGTCAACGGTGCTGAGTCTTTGAATGATACCGTAACCGCAATGGTGGTTGGTCAGAACCAAACCATCTTTGGAGATCACCTCCGCGGTGCATCCTCCTCCGAAATGGAGAACGGCATCTTTTAGACTGGAGTTGTTGATGTCATAAATGTCTTTGGCAGAGAGTTTAAAACCAATCTCCGACATTTTTTTGCTGTTCAGCTTCTGAATCAGCGGTAGCATCCACATCCCTTCGTCTGCCCGCAGTGAGCCTAAAGACAAAATGAGCATGGACAAGAATAATAATCCGATTTTTCTAATTTTCATCATGTTATAATTTGATTTTAAAAGTGTTAACTAGAATTCTGTATGACAATAATAACAAAAAACTTCAGACTAAAAAATGAGAATTCTTAGCAATGTGTGGTATCTAATTTAATTCCTCGACTGCTCCCTGATGGCCCTGAACTCCGAATCTTTGTTCCAAGCCGGCCATTCTCTTGAATTTGCCAGATCGGTGCCAACTTGATACAACAGTTTGGCATCCTCTAAAACTCCGTTCAAATCATCTCTTTCTGGATGATATTCATCGGATGGTGTATGATATGTTTCCTTCCAATAGCGATTTACTACTTGCAAAGTCTTCTCTTTTCCATATTTTTCAGCATCAACATAGCCTTTGGCGTAAATCGCCGGAACACCTTGCTTGACAAATGGAAACTGATCGGAGCGAAAAAACATGCCGTTTTCCGGATTTGGATCCGGGGCCAGATACCTGCCCTGTTTGACAGCCTCTTTCTCCACCCAGCTATCAAGTTCAGACTGACCTGATCCGGTGATCATCACATCCTTAAATTTCCCCAAAAACAGCAGAACATCGGTGTTGATAACAGCAACGGTTTTGCTCATTGGGAAAAAGGGATGTTCTGCATAATAGCCCGATCCCAGCAATCCTGACTCTTCGCAGGTCACTGATAAAAATAGCACTGAGCGTTCCACCGGTTTCGCAGTTTTAAATGCACGCGCCATCTCCAGCATCCAGGCTACGGCGCTGGCATTGTCGGTTGCTCCGTTGTAAATACTATCGCCATTCACCTTCGTGCCAATACCCAAATGGTCCCAGTGAGCGGTATATACCACTACTTCATCGGGGTACTTGCTCCCGCGGATTAAGCCGCAAACATTGGCCGAGCTCTTGGTCTCAAATTGATTGAAAATTTTGCCGGATACTTTTACCGGCAACAGTTGTGGTTTAAAATCTTTTTCCACTGCCATACTTTTGGCCTGTTCAAAGCTCATTCCGCAGGCTGAAAAAAGTTGTTCGGCAGCTGATTTTGAAATCCAGCCTTCGAAGGCGCAACGATCTTTGTAACCATTTTTAGGTTTCAGGTAGAGTTTTGTTGTTTCACCATTATTGGCAACGACATTCCATGGGTATCCGGCCTGACCGGTCTCATGAACAATAATGCAGCCATTGGCTCCACGGCGCGCAGCTTCTTCGAATTTATAGGTCCACCGGCCGTAATAGGTCATGGTATTGCCTTTGAAATAGCTTTCACTGGTTCCGTAACCCGGATCGTTCACAAATACCAGGATGGTCTTCCCGGTCAGATCCATCCCTTGAAAATCATCCCGGTTGTACTCGGGAGCCGTAATGCCAAATCCGGCAAAAACCAGCTCAGACTGATCGAGCGAAAGTTCATTTTCTACCCTTCTGGAAAAGGATACATAATCAACAAGTTTCTGAAGTTTGATGGGACCTTTGGGCGTTTCAAAATCAAGGGTATTGGAGATGCGGGAATTGACCGCCAAAATCGGAACTTCCTGAAAATAGCTTCCATTGGCAGCGGGTTCCAGTCCGATTTCTTTCATTTGGTCTGCAATGTAATCAACAGTGATTTTTTCACTTGGTGTGGTAGGCATGCGTCCGGCAAAACGATCGGAAGAAAGTGTAATAATGTGTTTCTCAATGTTTTTATATAGGATATTTTCTTCCCCGGAAGGTTTTAGACCGGTTGAACAGGAAAGGGCTAATATGACAAAAACAGCTAAGATCTTAAGTCTCATACCAAATTTTTAAAAATAGTTATTGATTCTTTACCTCAAATTCTTGTAAAACCCAACACAACTTCGGATTACACAAATTAACCTAACTCAACCAAAGATTACACAAATTAACCCCCTCCTTACCACAGATTTCACAGATTACACCGATTAAAGAAGAAATTATATCATATACTTTGTTTCATCGTATCCCTGTTTCTCCGTTTCATGTTTTTGTCTCCTATTTCCTTCTTCAACCACTCGCCTAGTCTCCCCGTCTCCAAGTCCCCCAGTCCTTTCGCTTTTCACTCTTCACTCCGCTGGTTTCGAAAGCAATATCTTATCCCCCTCAACAAGTCCGCTTTTGATGACAACAAATTTCTCACTCTGGCTGCCGCATTCGACATTTCTGATATTAACTCCTCCAAATTCCTTGAGGTAGACAAATTGAACCGATCCATCCGAAAACAAAGCAGCCCTCGGAATCACCAGTACATTTTGCTCCTTAAAGATGATTATTTCATTGTTGGTAGTCATGGCCGGCTTGATGCGTTTGTTGTCGCTGGCGATCCTGATAATCACTTTGAAAACTTTGGATTCAAATCCTGACATCTCCTGACCAACGTTGGAAATGTTTGAAATAACACCAATCTTTTGCTGGTTTTTTAAGGCATCAATGTAGACCCTGACACTGTCGCCAATTTTAATCTTGGCAATATAAATTTCTTCAACATAGGTTTCGGAAGCAAGCACAGACAAGTCGGGAAGTGTGGCAATCACAGGATTTTGCATACTTACATTCGAACCGATGGTGAGTTTCCGGCTTCCACCTCTGCCATATGTCCGGCCATAAATAAGCATTCCGTCTTGCGGGGCAGTGATGCGTGCCGCATCGAAAGCAATCTGGTAATTCTGATCTCTAAGTGTTAACTCTTTTACCCGATCTGCCTCGCGGGATACTTGAATTCTCAAGGTTTTCTGGGTCATCAGGTAAGCACGAACCTTTGCATCCATTTGTCTCATTGTCCTGTCATAAGACATTTGTGCTTTCCGCTGGTAAGCAGGAGATTCGTAAACCGACTGTTCTACTTCGATTTTCTTGTTTTTGAGATCAAAAGCAAATTGGTCAATGGCATTGCGAAGTGCAACCAAATCTACCGCACTGTCAATTTTTGCATCGTTGTAGTTGAAAAGGATTCTCTTCAGCACCTCTGCATTGTTTTCTTTGAGCTGT
>CAIRSO010000344.1 GCA_903881215.1 uncultured Bacteroidia bacterium | reverse complement strand
GAAATCTTATTCTGAAGAACTCCTCTGCCTTTCAATATCTCAACAGCTTTCAAACCGGTGAGGTACCCCCATTGATAATAATCTACACCTAATCCGACAGATGCTCCTCGTTTGGTTTGCATAGGATCCATGGCAAACAGTGGAATCTTATGTTCCGTTGCCAATTTAACCAGAACAGGCAATCCCAGAGAAATAGTGTTGTCGGCGGCTGTTAGAAAGGCATCAATCTGCTGACCTGAAAGATATTGTCCAGCCTGTATGATGTCATTGGTGCTGGTAACCGAAGCTGTAACAAGTGTTATACCTCGGGAAGCGAATTCTTTCGACAATTTTTTCACAGAATATTCGGCATTGGGCTCTGCATTGTTGTATGGTATACCTATCCGTTTAAGGTTAGGCAGACATTCAAGCATAAGATCGGCGAAGGCACTTACATCCAATGGATCATAGACTCCATAAAGGTTTTCAGGGATTGTTTTCATTTCTAGCTGCTCCGGACCAATGGCCACTGTAAATACAACAGGAATGTCCTTGATGGTATAGGCAGCTGCTACCATGCAAGGAGTACTGTTGGTGATAACCATGTCAACATTCTGCGACTGAAAAGACTTGAGGATCATGTTAATCATCGATAGATCCCCCTGGGCATTGTTATCCACGATCTTGATCTTTTCCCCATCTACAAAACCCGAATCAGCCAGCGCCTTAAAGACCCCAGCTTTGGCAGCATCGAGCACCGGATCCTGTGCTATCTGCACATATCCAATGGTTATTTTCTTTGGGGATACACTACAAGATGTAAGACATCCAATAACAGCAACACTGAAAATGAATAAAATACGGTTCATAAGGCTTTGGTTTTTTGTAAAAGATAGTATAAGGAAGATTGATATCATATATTTGGAATCCATGCGAGTAACCTAAGTGGTGACCCGCTCCCTCCTTTGATTTTCATAGGAGCAGCAACAAGATAGGATCCTGTAGCAGGAACCTGCCCGAGATTTGCGATGTTTTCGTAGGCAGTAATGTTGTTGCCACAAAGACTTCGATGAGTTCGAAAGTCTTTAGATTGGCCGAAATCAATGCTTGGCGTATCAATCCCTACTGCTTTGATCTTTCTTTCTTTTACCAGCCATGTCGCCGCTTCGGGATCCAGACCCGGGAAATGAAGCTCAGCAACACCTGCTGCTCCGGATAGAAGTGTTCCGGTGTATTTTTCGTGATCATTCCAATATTTACCGTACCCGGTATGCAACAAAACGATGGACTGCTCCGGGATACGACCGTACTTTTTCTCCCATAAAAGAAAATCGTCGGTACAAACCAGATAGTCCCTGTTTTGAGCAGATTGCTCTGAAACATCTACTACGATAGCAGGTCCTGTCAGTTCATTTGGGGTAATCTGCTCAATGGAGCGACCTCCCTGGGCAAAATGAAGGGGTGCATCGAAGTGGGTCCCTCCGTGCTCTTCGGCCGAATATTTGAAAGAAGAATAGAAATAACCTTTGTCATTGATCCCATAAAAAACGGTGTCGTGTTTAAAGGCAACGTTGGTGGGCCAATAGACGGTACTCTCCTCAAAATCCCAGGTAAGGTCAATCCACTTTCCCTCAGCAAGTAGCTTTGCTGTATCTGGTTTGGTTTGATTACAAGAAATCGGGAAAATAAGAAGAAAGGGGATGATCAGGATTTTCATTTTTTGATTTTTCATTTTAAAGTTGTCGCGCATTTATTGAGCAGGATGATTTATTAATTAGGTTCCTGAGAAAGCACTTTATTCAGTTTTTTGACGATGTTGCCAAACATTAACGATTGTAAAATTGTTAAAGGAATTGAACAGGATTTCAAGTGAATTTTTGGCTAGAATTGAGATTATTTTTCTTGTTTCCTGATATGATTAGATTATATTTAACCTTTTGATTGTTTTAATTTTCCGTTCAAAATAGAT
>CAIRSO010000343.1 GCA_903881215.1 uncultured Bacteroidia bacterium | reverse complement strand
CCATTTCAATGATACACATTTCAGCGTTATCACCAAATCGGTTTCCTGTCTTTAAAATTCTTGTATATCCACCCGGACGATCACCTACTTTTACGATTATGTCACGGAAAAGTTCTGTAACGACTGTTTTGCTTTTCAAATCACTAAATACTTCGCGTCTATTATGAGTTGTATCTTCTTTTGCGCGTGTAATTAATGGTTCAACAAACTTTCTCAACTCCTTTGCTTTTGCGAGTGTAGTTGCAATGCGTTTGTGAAGCAAAAGTGAATTTGCCATATTGGAAAGCATCGCTTTTCTATGTGAGCTGGTCCTACCTAAATGATTAAAACCTTTTCTATGTCTCATTTCAATTATTCCTTGTCTAATTTATACTTACTGATATCCATTCCAAAACTCAAATTGAGATTTACCAATAGATCATCAAGCTCTGTAAGGGATTTCTTACCAAAATTTCTGAATTTCAACAGGTCATTCCGGTTGTAAGTAACCAGCTCTCCAAGTGTTTCCACATCAGCAGCCTTAAGGCAATTGAGGGCACGGACAGACAGATCAAGATCAACCAGTTTATTTTTCAATAACTGACGCATGTGTAAAATTTCCTCGTCAAATTCTTCGTTGGCAAATTTCTCATCTGAATCGAGCGTGATTTTCTCATCGGAAAATAGCATGAAATGGTAGATCAGAATCTTAGCCGCTTCCTTCAACGCATCTTTAGGATGGATTGAGCCATCTGTGTGAATATCGATAACCAATTTTTCATAGTCAGTCTTTTGCTCAACACGATAGTTCTCCACCGAATATTTCACATTCTTGATTGGTGTGAAAATTGAATCGATTGGAATAACGCCAAATTCTTCATCTACTGGCTTGTTTTCCACTCCAGGAACATATCCGCGTCCCTTTTCGATGGTCATCTCGATTTGGAGTTTCACATCAGTTTCCATATTGCAGATGAGCAAATCTGTATTCAAAACACGAAAGCCGGTGATAAAGTTGTTGATGTCACCCGCCTTGAATTTATTCTGACCGAAAATAGTTACAGTAACCTTCTCACTGTCAAAATCTTCAACTACCTTTTTGAAGCGAATCTGCTTCAAATTAAGGATCATTTCTGTGACATCTTCAATCACTCCTGGAATGGTAGAAAACTCATGCTCAACACCTTCGATTTTAATCGTAGTGATAGCAAATCCTTCCAACGATGATAACAAAATTCTGCGTAATGCATTTCCGATGGTAATACCATAACCAGGCTCTAGAGGACGAAATTCGAATTTACCGACTTTGTCATCCGACTCGATCATGATCACCTTATCCGGCTTCTGGAAAGCTAAAATTGCCATAAACCTTATATTAATTATTTCGAATACAATTCGACGATTAACTGTTCCTTGATGTTTTCAGGAATCTCCTCTCTCTCGGGGACGTTTAAAAACTTACCTGATTTCGCCTCGCTATTCCACTCCAACCAGGAAAAACTACTGTGACGACGTGAAGAAAGTGAATCATTGATTGCAACCAATGATTTTGATTTTTCGCGTACAGCAACCACTTCGCCTGGACGAACAGAGTAAGAAGGGATATTTACAACCTCACCATTTACGGTAATATGTTTGTGAGAAACCAACTGGCGTGCACCAGCCCGGCTGGGAGAAATCCCAAGTCGGAAAACAACATTATCCAGACGGCTCTCCAGCAACTGTAAAAGAACAGTTCCTGTGATACCTTTATGTGAATGTGCTTTCTCGAACAAATTGCGGAATTGACGCTCTAAAACGCCATACATATACTTCGCCTTTTGTTTCTCTTTCAACTGAGTACCATACTCTGATACTTTTTTACGGCGCTTGCTGTTGCCGTGCATTCCCGGAGGAAAATTTTTGTGTTCAAATGCTTTGTCCGGACCATAAATTGGCTCACCGAATTTTCTAGCAATTTTTGACTTAGGACCTATGTATCTTGCCATGTTTTTTAATTTAATTTATTCTGATTAGACACGACGACGTTTAGGAGGACGACAACCGTTATGAGGCATTGGGGTAACATCGACGATCTCAGTCACCTGGATACCAACATTTGCGATAGCGCGAATAGCAGATTCGCGGCCGTTCCCCGGTCCTTTTACATAAACTTTTACCTTGCGTAAACCAAGATCAAAAGCTGTTTTTGCACACTCTTCTGAAGCTGTTTGCGCAGCATAAGGAGTATTTTTCTTCGAGCCACGGAAGCCTTTCTTCCCAGCTGATGACCAGGAGATTACTTCACCATTGTTGTTGGTCATCGAAATGATAATATTATTAAAAGAGGAAGTAACATGAGCCTGTCCGACAGCCTCTACATTAACAACCCTTTTCTTAGATATTCCAGTCTTTTTTGCCATCTCTACTTATTCTTATTTAGTAGCTTTCTTCTTATTTGCAACTGTCTTCTTTTTACCTTTACGGGTACGGGCATTGTTTTTTGTGCTTTGTCCGCGAACCGGAAGTCCTAAACGATGACGAATTCCACGATAACAACCGATGTCCATCAAACGTTTGATGCTCATCTGGTTCTCGGAGCGAAGTTCACCCTCAACTTTAAATCCATCGGTAATCACCTTACGAATCGCGCTGAATTGATCATCATTCCATTCGTTGACTTTTGTGTCTTTATTGACACCTGCCTTTTCAAGAATTTCAATTGAGCGACTGCGGCCAATTCCAAAAATATAAGTCAAGGCAATTTCGCCTCTTTTGTTATTTGGTATGTCTACACCAACTATTCGAGCCATAATCTTATATTGATTAAAAAATCGTTATAAATTTAACACTTTTAACCCTGACGTTGTTTGAACTTCGGGTTTTTTTTGTTTATCACGTAGAGACGTCCCTTACGGCTTACAATTTTGCACTCCGCACTACGTTTCTTAATGGATGCCCTTACTTTCATTTTTCTACTTTTTAATTTTTGTATCTGAAAGAGATTCTTCCTTTACTAAGGTCATAAGGTGACATTTCAACCTTCACTTTGTCGCCAGGAAGAATTTTGATATAGTGCATGCGCATCTTACCCGAAATATGGGCTGTTATCACATGACCGTTTTGTAATTCTACCCGAAACATCGCATTGGACAATGCTTCAATAATTGTTCCGTCTTGTTCAATAAATGATTGCTTTGACATAGAAACTAATACTTCTGCATTAAATTTGAAAACTCAAACTACTCCCTAAACCGCTCCTTAGAGCAAGTTTTAAACATTCAATCATATTAACACCTGGTTCAATGAAGAATACACTTCCCTATCTCCATCCAACATCTTAAAAGATGGTTTTTTTATTGCCGCGCTCACTTCCATGATTTTTAATCTGGAAATAATCATAAAAAAACGAGGTGATCAATTTTTTCAGGTCGGCAAAGATACTGAAAAGAAAAAAAAGAAGCAACACTCTCTTATGGAAACAGGCGAACTCAAGTAAAATGATCAGAACGTATCAGATGGCAACACTTTTAAGTTCCACTCTGATGTATGATGATGCTGTATAGCTAACTTGCCAGGATAATAAAATTTCCTTACAATTGATTGGCTCGACCAACCCCTTACATATTCATCCCTGCAGTACGACCCTTGATTCGACCAGATTTCAACAAACCATCGTAATGACGCATCAATAGATGACTTTCAATTTGCTGCAATGTGTCCAGAATAACACCGACCAATATCAACAAGGAAGTTCCTCCAAAGAAATGCGCAAATGACGAATTAATGCCTATCATCATGGCAAAAGCAGGTAGTATGGTTATCAAACCAAGAAAGATAGAACCAGGCAATGTAATTCTCGACATGATTGTGTCGATGTACTCGGCCGTTCTTTTCCCAGGCTTAATTCCAGGAATAAACCCGCCATTTTTCTTCATATCTTCAGCCATTTGGTTCGGATTGATTGTAATAGCGGTATAGAAATAAGTAAAGATGATAACCATCAGGAACATAACTGCATTGTACCAGAATCCAGTATAGTTAGAGAAAGAAGCCATCATCCGACCTAATGTCTCAGATGAAAAGAGACCTGCCACCGATGCCGGGATAAACATGATTGCCTGAGCAAAAATGATCGGCATAACACCTGCAGCGTTCACTTTTAAGGGAATGTACTGACGAACACCGCCATACTGACGATTTCCAACAATCCGTTTAGCATATTGTACCGGTACTTTACGTGTACCTTGTACCAATAAAATTGTACTTGCAATGACTAACAGGAAGACGATCATTTCGACAATCATCATGATAAAACCACGTCCTTGCTCAGCCATCCGGCTCACAAACTCCTGAGCCAATGATTGAGGCAGGCGTGCAATAATACCAATCATGATAATCAGTGATATTCCGTTTCCAATTCCTTTATCTGTAATTCTCTCTCCCAGCCACATGATAAACATGGAACCAGCAGCCAAAACAATAGTTGAGCTTACATTGAAAGCAAAAGCCCCTACTAGAAATGCCTGTTCTGGAAGTTGGTACCTAAGATTGGCCAAATAAGCCCATCCCTGGAAAACCAAAATTACGACAGTCAAATAGCGGGTCATCTGATTGATTTTTCTTCTTCCTGATTCACCCTCTTTTTGGAGACGCTGAATGTAAGGAACTGCAAAACCCAAAAGCTGGATAACAATCGAAGCACTGATATAAGGCATGATTCCCAATGCGAAGATAGATGCATTTGAGAAAGCTCCTCCAGAGAACATATTCAGTAGTCCAAGAATCCCATCCGCTGTCTGACTTTGCAAGGCTTCGAAATTAGCAGGATTTGGATCGATACCTGGTAAAATGACGAAAGATCCAAAACGGTAAACCATCAGGAACAACAATGTCACACCCAGCCGCGATCGCAAATCCTCAATTTTATAAATGTTCTTAAGCGTCTCGATCAACTTTTTCATCAGAATCAGATTAATTCAGTAGTACCTTCCAGTTTTTCAATAGCTTCCTTGGCGGTTTTAGAAAAAGCATGTGCTTTGACCTCAAGCTTGCTTTTCAATTCACCTTTGGCAAGAATTTTTACCTTGTCATTCTTACTGACAAATCCTGCCTCCAAAAATGTTTGAAAATCGATGGTCGTTAGCCCTTTATCCTCTGCTAATTGTTGCAGTACACTAAGGTTTATTGCTTTGTATTCAACGCGATTGATGTTCTTGAATCCGAATTTCGGAACAAGACGCTGCAATGGCATCTGGCCTCCCTGGAAACTTCTTTTCGAAGAGTATCCTGA
The DNA here is from genome assembly GCA_903881215.1 of uncultured Bacteroidia bacterium. Lineage (GTDB taxonomy): Bacteria > Bacteroidota > Bacteroidia > Bacteroidales > Prolixibacteraceae > CAINVV01. The sequence goes on along the minus strand of CAIRSO010000343.1, from coordinate 5,555 downwards.
GCGTGACTTGGCACCTTTGTGACCACGGGTAGAAGTACCACCGTGCCCGGAGCCTTGTCCGCGACCAATCCTTTTTTCTTTTCTAACAGAACCTTCAGCAGGTTTTAAGTTATTTAATTCCATTTCATTCGAGTATAAAAATTTTTCTCATAGGTCCCATGGAACACCCGGAGTTATAAATACCGCATTAATTGGACTTATTTTCCGGTTGTTTCTCAAGAAATATTATTCGGTAACCTCTTCAACCTTTACTAAATGTTGAAGTTTTCTAACCATTCCAAGAATCTCGGGTGTTGACTCATGAATCTTAGGTTGATTCAATTTGTGTAGTCCGAGCGCATCAATGATTTTCTTTTGAGCTTTGGATGCGCCAATTTTGCTCTTAAACTGTGTAATACGAATTTTCATGTCTGCTTTATTTATCCGTTAAACACTTTGTCAAGAGCTATACCGCGATGTTCAGCAACGGTATAAGCATCTCTCAGTTCTACCAATGCTTCAAAAGTAGCCTTTACAAGGTTATGAGGATTAGATGAACCCTTGGATTTTGCAAGGATGTCATGGATTCCAACACTCTCAAGAACGGCGCGCATAGCACCTCCGGCTTTAACACCGGTACCTGAAGAGGCGGGTTTCAACAACACATTGGCTCCTCCGAATTTCGCAGTCTGCTCGTGAGGAACAGTACCGTGAATGATTGGAATCTTAACAAGGTTTTTCTTTGCTGCGTCAACGCCTTTGGCGATAGCTGCTGTAACCTCACTAGCTTTTCCAAGTCCCCAGCCTACAATTCCGTCCTCGTTTCCTACGACAACAATTGCTGAAAAGCTGAAAGTTCTACCGCCCTTGGTGACCTTGGTAACCCGGTTAATTGCTACTAACCTGTCCTTAAGCTCGAGATCGCTGGTTTTTACTTTTTTAATATTTTTCGCCATAACGGTTATATTTTTAAACCTCCTTCACGTGCAGCCTCAGCAACTGCTTTTACTCGTCCATGATATAAGTTGCCTCCACGATCGAAGCAGGCGGCTGTGATTCCGGCAGCAAGTGCCTTTTCAGCAGCCAATTTCCCGACCAGGGTAGCTTTTTCAGTTTTGGTTCCGGCTTGAGAAGCGATTTCTTTGTTTAATGAAGAAACTGCCAACAAGGTTTTTCCCGCTACATCGTCAACGAACTGCACAGATATCTGTTTGTTGCTGCGAAAGATACTCATGCGAGGAACCTCTGAGGAACCGGAAACAACTTTCCGGATTCTCATGCGAATTCTATCTCTTCTTTGAATTTTTGTGAGAGCCATAACTAAAAATCATTTATTTTTTTGAAGCTGACTTACCAGCTTTGCGACGTAATACTTCGCCAACAAATTTAACACCTTTGCCTTTGTAAGGTTCTGGCATCCTGAACGACCTGATTTTAGCCGCAACATGTCCGATCAATTGCTTATCAGCACACTTGAGTGTAATAATCGGATTGGTACGTTTTTCAGTAACAGCGATAACGCTAACCTCTTTTGGCAATTCAAGGTAAGTATGGTGAGAATGACCCAAAACCAGATCCAAAATCTGATCCTGAGAATCTGCACGATAACCAACCCCAACCAACTCGAGTTTCACTTCATAGCCTTTCGATACACCCTGAACCATGTTGTTCAGAAGTGAGCGGTACAAGCCGTGCATGGCACGGTGACGTTTTTGGTCAGTAGGACGTTTCACCAAAATCTGGTTGGCTTCAACCACAACCTCAATGTCTTTGTCTACTTTCTGTATCAGGGTACCCAGCGCTCCTTTAACGGTGACAATATTTTCACTGTCGACGCTTAACGTAACTCCGGCGGGTAAATCAATGGGAAGTTTTCCAATCCTTGACATAATAATCCTCCTTAATTAATAAACGTAACATAATATTTCACCGCCAACATTCATATCCTTAGCCTCTTTGTCGGTAATAACACCTTTGGAAGTAGAGATAATAGCGATGCCTAAACCGTTCAATACCCTGGGTACATCTTCAATTCCGCAATAGCGGCGAAGTCCTGGCTTAGAGATACGTTTTAGATTTTTGATTGCCGGAGTCCCATCAGCAGGATGGTATTTCAAGGCAATTTTAATGCTTCCCTGATAATTGACTTCTTCGTCAAATTTATAATTGAGTATATACCCTTTTTCTTTCAGAATTCTGGTAATCTCTTTTTTAATGTTTGACGCAGGGATTTCCACGACTTTATGTTTTGCTTTGATCGCATTTCTAAGTCGCGTCAAGTAATCTGCAATAGGATCTGTCATCTTTGCAATAATTTAAACGATTACCAACTTGCTTTTTTAACTCCGGGTATTAGGCCACTAGAGGCCATTTCCCGGAACTGAATTCTGGAAACACCAAACTGACGCATGTATCCTTTCGGACGTCCGGTCAGTTTACAACGGTTGTGCAGACGAATTTTAGCCGAATTTTTAGGCAGAAGGCTCATACCAATGTAGTCTCCTTCAGCTTTTAATTTAGCACGTTTTTCTGCAAACCTTTCAACGAGTTTTGCACGCTTCACTTCGCGGGCTTTCATTGATTCTTTAGCCATATCTTTTAGTTCTTTTTTGCGTTCTTGAACGGTAAACCAAAATTCTTCAGTAGTGCATATCCCTCTTCGTCGTTCTTCGCAGTCGTGACGAAAGTAATGTTGTAACCATTCATTTTGGTTACCTTGTCCATCACTATTTCCGGAAAAATAATCTGCTCAGTTACACCAAGCGTGTAGTTACCACTACCATCGAATTTGTCTCCGATTCCTTTGAAGTCGCGGATACGGGGCAGTGCAATGCAAACCAAACGATCTAAGAATTCGTACATCCTGTCTGCACGTAAGGTTACCCTTACACCGATTGGCATTTTCTTACGAAGTTTGAAGTTGGCAATGTCCTTTTTGGAGATAGTTGATACTGGCTTCTGACCAGTAATAGAAGTGAGCTCTTCAATGGCTACTTCCATAATTTTCTTATCGGCAATAGCAGAACCAAGACCCTGGTTGATGATAATTTTCTCAAGAACCGGTACTTGCATGACAGATTTGTAACTAAACTCTTTCTGCAACGCAGGAACGATCTCCTCCTGATATTTCCGCTTAAAAGTAGGTGTGTATCCCATTACTTAATCTCCTCTCCTGATTTTTTTGAATACCTGACTAATTTCCCGTTCTTATCGAGTCTACGCCCGATACGGGTAGGTTTCCCTGTCTTAGGATCTTTTAGCATCAAATTTGAAACGTGAATAGACGCCTCTTGTTTGATGATGCCTCCCTGAGGGTGCTTGGAGTTAGGCTTGGTATGTTTAGATACCAGATTAACTCCCTCTACGATAGCACGATCCTTTTCTCTGACCACTTCAAGTACTTTCCCTTCGGAGCCTCTTGAATTGCCGGAGATTACGACGACCGTGTCTCCCTTCTTTACATGTGATTTTTTCTGCATGGTCTGATTAATGATTATAGTACTTCAGGTGCCAGAGAGACAATTTTCATGAAGTTGTCACGCAATTCGCGGGCCACTGGTCCGAAAATACGTGTCCCCCGCATTTCACCTGCAGCATTTAGCAGTACGATTGCGTTATCATCGAAACGGATGTAAGAACCGTCGCTGCGGCGTACTTCTTTCGAGGTACGTACAACAACAGCTTTAGAAACCGATCCTTTTTTTGTATCGCTGCCTGGCAGTGCGGTTTTGACAGTAACAACGACTTTGTCTCCAACAGAAGCGTAACGTTTCTTCGTTCCGCCTAATACCCGGATGACCAGGGCTGTTTTCGCACCGCTGTTATCTGCGACTGTACAACGTGATTCTTGCTGTAACATGATTATTTCGCTCTTTCTAAAATTTTAACTAATCTCCACCCTTTTTGCTTTGAAAGCGGGCGAGTTTCCATAATTAAGACGGTATCGCCAATATTACACTCGTTCTTCTCATCATGAGCATGGAACTTGGTAGTTCTGTTCACGAATTTTCCGTAGATCGGGTGTTTCTCTTTTCCCTTTTCAGCAACGACAATGGTTTTTTCCATTTTATTGCTTACCACCACTCCTATACGCTCTTTACGAAGATTTCTTGTTTCCATAGTCATCATTTTTTTTCGATTTGACGTTTGCGTAATTCGGTACTCAGTCTGGCGATGTTTTTTCGGGCGAACCGTATTTTCATCGGATTGTCAAGAGGATTCACACTGTGATTTAAACACATGCGCACCATCTCTTCTTTTCCGATTTCTAGTTTTTCAGTGACCTCAGCTGTTGTAAGCTCTTTAATTTCTGGCGTTTTCATTACTCAATGGTTGAAGATTCTACAAAATCGCGTCGTACAACAAACTTAGTACTCACTGGAAATTTTTGAGCTCCCAGGCGTAAAGCCTCCTTAGCCAGATCAAAAGGAACTCCTTCGATCTCGATTAGAATGCGGCCAGGAGTTACTGTGGCAACAAAACCTTCTGGAGCACCTTTACCTTTACCCATCCGAACCTCGGCTGGCTTCTTGGTAATTGGCTTATCCGGAAATATTCTGATCCATATTTGTCCTTGACGCTGCATGTGACGCGTTACTGCAACACGGGCTGCCTCTATTTGGCGACCAGTAATCCATGCAGTTTCCAAGCTTTTTATGGCAAAAGATCCAAACGATAATTGGTTCCCGCGCTGTGCGTTCCCTTTTAGTTTGCCCTTCTGAACTCTTCTAAATTTTACTTTCTTTGGCTGTAACATCTTGTTTCGCTTTGTCGATGGTTATCAGACTAATTACTTTTTACGCTTTCTAAATCCGCCTTTTCCACCTGCTGGTGGCGCTGGACGAGGATTCGTGCCGCGTGATTGCTGTGCCTGACCAACGTTTGGTGAAAGATCACGTTTACCGAAAATCTCACCTCTGCAGATCCAAACCTTGACACCGATCAAACCGGTCTTGGTTAAAGCTTCAGCCAGTGCGTAGTCTATATCGGCTCTTAAAGTATGCAAAGGAGTTCTACCTTCTTTGTACATTTCAGAGCGGGCCATTTCTGCCCCGTTAAGACGACCAGAACACAATACTTTGATCCCTTCAGCGCCCATACGCATGGTTGCAGCGATGGCCATCTTGGTCGCACGACGGTAGGCAATTTTGCCTTCTACCTGACGGGCGATGTTGTTGGCAACGATCTGAGCATCCAACTCCGGACGTTTGATTTCAAAGATATTGATCTGAACCTCTTTCTTAGTGATCTTTTTCAACTCCTCCTTGAGCTTGTCTACTTCCTGACCACCTTTACCTATAATAATACCGGGCCTGGAAGTCTGAACAGTTATAGTGATCAGTTTCAAGGTACGTTCAATGATTATCTTTGAAATACTCGCTTTTGCAAGACGTGCATTCAGATAAGCCCTGATTTTGTGGTCCTCGATCAGTTTCTCACTATAATCGTTGCCTCCGAACCAGTTGGAATCCCATCCTCTGATGATTCCAAGCCTATTAGAAATCGGATTTACTTTTTGTCCCATATTATTATTTCGTATTTTCTTCTACAACATTTTTACTTGCCAAACGGACAGT
>CAIRSO010000342.1 GCA_903881215.1 uncultured Bacteroidia bacterium | reverse complement strand
CCCCGCACGTCCAGGAAATTCGCCGCCAAGGTTTCCCACCCTCTTCTCCATTTCCTCGTTTCTTCTTATCTTTGCGCTCTATGATCAAATTCATCTTCTCCATCCCCACCTGGCTGCGCATCCTCCTCAGCCTGCTCTACCTGGGCATCATCGCGAAACTCTCGCTGATGCCCCCGGATGAAGTGCCCCAAATTGAGCTCTTCGCCGGAGTTGATAAGTTAGTGCACGGTTTCATGTATTTTGGGCTTACCGCATTGGCTTGCTGGTCACTTAATGCCGAAGTAAAACGGATTCGAATCTTATACATCATCCTCTTCTCTGCCGCTTTCGGCCTGCTGATGGAAGTCTCCCAACTCGAAATGCAAGCCGGCCGGGCTTTCGAATGGATCGATGAAGCTTCGAATGCCATAGGTTCGCTTCTGGGAGCTGTGGTGTATGCCTGGATCGCGTCAAAATAATAACTTTGTTCCATTTTGATTATTATGTTTGAAAAACATTATCTTTGTCATACATAATTAATGAAGGAAATGTTCGTCAATAGGAAAAATGAGATATCAAGATTAAAGGGAGCATTGGCAAACGAAAAATCGCAATTTATCGTTGTTTATGGTCGGCGGCGTTGTGGTAAATCAACTTTATTACGTGAAGTATTAGCGCAAAACAGTGTCTATTTCGCAGCAGATTTAAGAGAAAAAAAACTTCAGATTGGCGCATTGGCAAATCAAATTGAGAAAATTATTCCGGGGTTCGGCAAACCGGTATATCTTGACTGGGAGAGCCTTCTCCTCACTTTCAATAGGTCACTTCAAAAACCTACGACACTCTGCATTGACGAGTTTCCGTATCTGGTTAAAAACAGTCCGGAACTTCCTTCAGTTTTCCAAAGAATCATTGATGAAAAAAGTCATCAAAACTTCAACTTGATTATCTGCGGCTCTTCACAACAAATGATGTACAACATGGCACTCGACAGCTCTTCTCCATTATATGGCAGAAGTGATGAAATTATCCGGGTTAAACCAATGAATATTCATCATCTTCGCGAATATTTGCAAATCACATCTCTTGAAGTAGTTGCTGAATTTGGGATATGGGGTGGAATACCTCGCTATTGGGAAATTCGAAACCAAAATAAGAACCTTGAAGATGCTGTCAGAAATAACCTTCTCGACCAAAACGGATTGCTTTACGAAGAACCGGAACGCCTTTTTATTGATGAGATGCGCACATCCGTACAAGCATTTTCGGTATTGAGTCTGATTGGGGCTGGATGTCACCGCATTTCAGAAATAGCTGCAAGATTAGGAAAGCCTGTCACGCAATTTTCCCGATTACTCGGCTTCCTTACAGATCTTGGTTATATCCGACGTGAAATACCTTTCGGCGAATCAATTAAATCGACTAAAAAGAGCTTATACAAGATAGATGATTCATTTTTGAATTTCTATTTTACCTTCCTGGTTCCAAACAAAAGCAGACTTGAATTTGGGTTGGCCGATTTGGTATGGAATGACATTAAAAATCAGTTTGACAACTACTTATCTGCAATATGGGAAGATTTATGCCGTAAAAGTGTACCCTTCCTCGAGATAGATGGGAAAAGGTTCAATCCTGCTGCACGTTGGTGGGGCACTGGCTTGAATGGCAAACCGATGGAGTTGGATGTTGTTGCAGAATCAACAGATCACAGCGTTTTGTTGGTTGGTGAAGTTAAATGGACCAATAAATTATCACTTGATGAAATAAATGCTTCGTTGAGTCAAAAATGTTTGAACATTCCCTTTTCAAGAGACAAAAAGGTTATAAAAGCGATTTTCGGAAAGGTAACCCCAGCAAACGTTCATCCTGAAATTTTCTTTTTTGATCCGGATGATATTGTTTCAGCATTTCGGGAATGAAAAAAAATTGGCCGGTCCTTCCTGAAAAAGAGCACAAATAAAATGACAAGAAGTAATTCCTGCTACAACAAAGAATGATTTTGTGGGTATTCCCTCTGGCAAATGAAAAACAAAATTATTATCAAATTAAGTTCTTCCAATAAATTTATTAAATGGCACCTCAAAATATCCGTATTGGCGACGAAGTTCGCTTTCTCAATGACATCGGCGGAGGCCATGTCACCTGCATTCTATCCAAAGAAATGGTTAGCGTCGAAACCCAGGACGGCTTCGAAATCCCTACCTACATCAAAAATCTGG
>CAIRSO010000341.1 GCA_903881215.1 uncultured Bacteroidia bacterium | reverse complement strand
ATCTCAAAAAGCATTTCCTTGTAATTGGGGGTGGTGCAGGGTTAATACAACCATTGCGATCATCAAATAAGACATTGTTCACTGATATAATTCAGCAGTCAGAGAAGCCAATTTACTTTTACCTTGTAGCTGAGCGGAATGGGAATGCGCTACGCCTTTTTACCCGCGGGCTCCAAAAGGATTTTCAATGTATTAGATCATTCGAGATTGCCGTAATACAATAAGCTATTTGATTCTCCATTTTAAAATATTGTAGCTCATGTTTACAAGCAGTGAGACATGGCTATCGTCAGTTTTCCGAAGATATAGATACTTAAATTCTGCTCCCAAACTTACTCTCTTCCCAAGTTGATATGAATAGGTAAATCCGGTGGTGTAATTGGACATGCTTAAAGTGGTTCCAACTACTTTTTCTGATTTCGTTTTTGCCGCATTTAAGGTGTAGATCATATCTGCCAATCCGGTTCCAAAATTAATATTCAGATGATTGACTACTCTCATGGATATGGAGAGAAATAATGGAACTACTTTTAACCTGGATGTAAGTTTTTCAGCGCCAATATCAGTCTGAATACGTGTTGTAGAATACATAAAATAATAACCCGATTCAATTCCAAGGCTTAAACGGTATTCTGGCTGCCAAAGGATCTTTCCACAAAATGATGGACGGTTAATTACAACATCTTCATCGAGAACATTGGTAAAAGTATTAAAAAAGTGTCCCAGGCCACCCCCTAATTCCAGACTTATTGACCTTGATTTCTCCAGTCCCTGAGCAGATAATGTATAGGACGAAGAAAAGAGAAGAATAAGCAAAATATGTCGAAAAAGAGGTTTAGTAGTTATGTCGAACATAATGGTAGTATGCTAAAATTGAGGGGTAATTCGTTAACAGTCCATCAAACCTGCGGGTAACATCTGCTCCCCCGAATGAAGTATAAATCTCAGTGAATTTAGGGACATCGAGTGTCCATACCAGACATTTCCGACCCTGTTCATGCATCTTGACAACCTCTTCTTCCTGAAGTCCCATGGTCCATCTGAAAGCCCATGCCTGAGCATTTAGGGCACTTACTTTATCTGTTGACAATTCACACAAGGAAGGAACGTTTTGGAAATCCCTTTCTGAAATCAAGGAAGTATAAACCTCTTCGGAAGGAACTCCAATTAAAATATGAAGATCCCGTCCATTTTTTTGTGCCAAATCCAGGTATTTTCTCTGTAATTGTATGATGATTGGTATCGATTCAGCATCTTTAACATCCATCCACACATACTTAAGTTTGGTGTCATTTAAAGTTGCTGCAAATGCTTCCTCAAGCGTTGGAATGTCTTCACCATGAATGAGTTTGACCATCGATCGCAATTGAGCAAAGGTGTAATCATGTATTGATCCAAATAGTGGCCCTTTTTGTATTAAGCGCATATTTAAATCATCGTCATGATATAGCACAGGAATATTATCCTTTGTCAAAGCCACATCTATTTCTATACCAGTTGATCCAAAGTATCCGGTATATTTTATCATGGCAACACTGTTTTCTGAAGCAGGCAATAGATCTGAAGTTCTGCCTCCGGCCCTGTGAGCTCCGATGATAAAAGGATCAGATCGCAGCCTGGAACTGAATTTTTTAATTAGCTCAATGGAAAATGAATTCTCAGGTAAGGATTCCCCATTGCCGTATTCTCCTGAGGCAATTATACTGCTAACATCAGTTTTGCCATCAATCAATTTGTTTGCACTTTCTATCGTGAAGCTGACCAGGCCTGTTCTATCGTTGAGTGCCAATCTCCAATATCCCTCTAAAATAATCTGATCATTTTTACTCCCGGCATCAAGGATAAAATAGCAACCATTTTTAGATCCAAAGAGTGATATTTTATCTCCAGTTTGTTTAAGTACTAGTGTGTCACCAAACATATCAGATCCTTGGGTGACTTTATAAATCCCCTCCAAAGCGTATTTTGTTGAATCGGATAATTCAACACTATTCAATAATCCAGATTGACCTGCAAATGCCGGAACTGGCAACGTAAAATCAACTTGCTTTTCGCACGACAAGAGCAAGATGAAAAAAGATGTCAATAACGACTGCCATTGGAAATTTTTAAAATTGTTCCTCATAAAACCAGTCCCAAATACATTTGTGGAATATAATATCGTTTGTTAAAGGCGGAAAATGCAGGCCAGGCTGGGAAGTAGAATTTTTGAAAATTATTCACCAATCCAAGAATCATCACATGGTTGCGCCAAAGTCTTTGTTCCATAAAGATTGAGATGGTTTGTCCTGATTTAAAATTTTTGAAATCTGACGTTTCTGCACTACCAGATGACAATGTGAGTGACTGAATCGTACTTTTTTCAGCAGAAAGTGTAAATGCCAACTCAGTTGTTCGAAAACCAAAGGAAAAAACGGGATACATCATCCAACCACGTGCTTTATTATTAAATCCTGAAATATCCATCCTTCCAAATAGTAAACCTGCATCAATACCGGCGGCACATGAGAATTTTCCAATTTCAACATTCCATCGGGGTCCAAAACGGAATTGATTTGCTATATAAATAGATTGGAAGCTACTTTCAAGGGTAAAACCTCCGGGAAATCCAATTTTGTTGCTTACCTGGATCAGAGGAGCATCAACGGAAGTTTCAACCCAGTCCTCCGGCAAACGAACATATGAAATGGAAACAGAAGTCTTTGTCTCCATTGTTCTATATACTCGAGGCAAAATGAATGCATTTTTATTAATGCTCTCCAAGGGTACTAAATTTCCGGCCTCAACAGGTAAGATGTTCTCAAAAAAGGCAATACAGAAGAAAATTATCTTGATCGTTTTGATGAAATCCATAATAGGGTTATTTGGTTTCAGTGCTATCAGAAGAGGCGGGCACTATGCTTAGGGCATTCAATGTGTGAGCATCCGACTGCTTGCTTTTAACGATAAAGACTTTATATATCACATGATTGGCGCTGCTTTGGGTACCATCATTGGACCAGAAAATATTGGAATCCGGACTTTCAATTCCACCGAAAATGTACCCTACTAACGTGGAGTCGGCCCTTATTTTGTCCAGCTTTATCACACCATTTTTATACTCGGGGATGTTTTCAACAGGAATAAATTCGGCCCCGGCACCTAAAAATCCAGGCATTTCGACCGGCAATTTGTATTCTGCCATCCTTCCTTCAGTATCTCGGGTAACCCTTGAGATCGTCTTTACAAAGGGCACATTGTCGTCCTGAATGAGAACTCCGGCACTATCACGATACTGGGCGATTCCGCCAAAAAAAAGATTGTGCATTTCATTTGTTTCACTGCTGAACAGAGGAATATGTGCACAGTGGTATTGGCTGTAATATTGCGCAAATTCATTGACAACAATATATCCGATACTATCGATATTCACGCAATTCATAAATGGCAAATCTGCATTAACTTGAAAAACGCCTGAAAATGCCGTCAAACCCTCCTGTCCATCGGGCAAAATCTGAGGAATGACATTGTAATCCCTGCGGTGTAAATTGGTCGAATCGGTGAAACCAGGCAGATGAATCACACTAATTTCAGATCCATTGTCAACCAATTTGAATCTGCGGATTGAATTGGTATAGTTCTGTATATACGATCGACCACCCATCGGATTATACCTGCCTTCAAAACGCTGCCCGCCTGTCAAATAGTAGGCATCGTATATCTTATTCAGATATCCGCCCGTTACTGCAAATTGCTCGTCATTTATTTGTCTAAACCAATTTGTAAGGGATTCCCCTTTTATAATGGCATTAATCACTTCCGGAATTTTAACGGCTGTCAAGTTGGGATAAGTGATATGATCATCTGCTGACTTGCTGTATCCATAGCCTCCAAGGATGTAAAGAATATCTCCCTCCTGATGAAATTCCATGTTGGTAGAACTTAGTTGCTCCTGAATGGATACAGGCAAAGTGGATAAAGGTGCCGACCATGTTAGCTTTGCCACCGGATCTACGACCACAAGCTGAATGTTTTGCCCTTCGGTATCAAACGTTGCCCAGGGCTGACGGCGGTGTAATCCGTCCGATCTCCCACCGATTATCAGCCATTTCCCATCATGCTGACCATAGGCAAAAGACTGCACTCCGCCCAATCCACCAATCTGGAATGGCTCGATGGCAATTTGAAAGGGAGGATTCTTTGCACTATCTGTACAACTGAAAACAAAGAGAATAAGGATTACAAAAGCATTTTTCATAAGAAGAAGATTGATTAATTTACCTTTAAAGTTTTTAAGAACAAATTAAATGTCGCAGATTCTGATTCCCCTGTTGCGAGAACCCAACCCGATGTGTCACAGAAAGCTCTCGAAGCCAGCAAAGTAAAAAATGGAAAACATTATTTATCCACTATTTAAATTTAGAAGCATATATTAACTTATTAAAATTT
>CAIRSO010000340.1 GCA_903881215.1 uncultured Bacteroidia bacterium | reverse complement strand
TGTTATGGAAAAGCGGCTTATCGAGGTAAAAATCCAAAACAGAATTTGGTACTACTGTCCTGTTAATAAGTATCTTCACTTCGATCCCAAAGGTATAGCCGGCACCTTTAGTCTGCGGGTGCTTACCCCTGAAGAAAGGGCCGATCTCAAGCGGCAGGTCGATGCACACCTGAACACTCAGCGTTTAAAAATGAAAATGAGCGAACTATTTGACCGATGAAAATCAAATAAAGTAAACCACCTTGAAGCGGATCTCCGGCAACTAATCACTTAAAACCTTAAAGTTGCTGTCAATCCCAGTGAATAATGATTAAAATCTCTAATTATCACCGGTGACAGAGCCACTTTTGCAGGAAATTTTTCTATTGCCTTGTTAATCTGCACTTTTCTTGATGCACTGGAAATCCAGATTGGAATTCCTACAGCTGCCATAGAGCCTCCGATATAAATCAACACTTTGCCAGTTATTGCTACCAGTACCATCATTAATCCTAAGCCAGGATCATTCGATGAAGTTGTTGATAAGAGATTTTGAGAAGCGTAGAAAGTAGCTATGCCACCAACAGTATACAATCCACCTGCTATGGAGAGCACTTTGCCAAGTCTGTTGGTTTTTGCCGTCTTTCCCATGGCTGTGATACATTGAGCCTCACTGAGTTCATTGATACTGTTAACCCCATAGGAGTGGTACCATTGGGCATTTCCATGAAATGGATTTATGGCCATAACGATAATCGCAAAAGAGAAAAGGAGCGTAACTTTCATGTTGTTTAATTTTTATTTGTTTAATCCTTCAAGCAGCGAACGGATTCTGCCTCTGAATGTTCAGCCATAAACCGGCCAGTTCCATCGAATCGGGTTCTTTTATCAGAAAATGGTGCTAAGGGCCTGACTTCGGCGCAGAGGAAGCGGAACCAAACTTCATTGTTATATTGGGTGGATGACCAAAAACGGGTTTGTTCACCGATGCCTGAAAAGGGATCATCAGCGTAAAATCCGAAATAGTAGCCGCCGGGAAATGCATTGAAACCGCTGCTATTATCTCCATTCGCTCCCAAACTCCAGCCGGAAGTTGATTTCATTTTATAACCGACACGACCCTCATCTCGCCTATCTGTTTTATCAGTCGCGGAATGGCTCATGCCAAGATAATTCTCAAGCACTTTCCATTCTTCATCGCTAGGCAAATGCCATCCGGAAGGACAGGCCGTCAATGCAGCAGGCCAATTATATAACACTCCGTACACAGCATAGTTCTTCTGTTTTTTTGCCGTATTGACGTTCCCCCCGGCATCATAGCCATAAACATAATAAAGAGGTTCCGTTTTGGAAAAGGTTGTTTTGGAATTAACCGAAGGCAGCCATGCCAGATTTTCATCCATCCAGGTCTGTTGGCCAATCTTTGCCAATTTGTATACATGGTTATCACGACTGTCAGTGAAAGTGCCGGTTTCGTAATTAATATCGGGTTCCTTCCAGCATCCGGTCAGGATCATTATTAGAAAGAGTGGTATCTTTTTCATGGATCAGTTATTGGGGTTATCAGGTCGAGATAATTGCTGTTAATCGAATAACTATCACATTTTGAGGTCGTTTCGAATGAAAAGGTAATTCAATTTTCGGAATATCCAAATAAATTGGCCTCATTCTCAATTGCACAAAAGACAGGTTGAGACGACGGTCATGGAAATTTGTCTGCAATTTAAAGTGTCTCTAGGGTGGCTTCTTAAAGTCCTAACAGACAGAATAAACTAACTATCGAAGAATACTATTTGACGAATGTTTTAAAAGTCCCCCCCCCCTCTCTCTTAAGGAATATTTTTAATTTCGGTGTATCAAAACAGGATATAAATGTTTAGATTTCGGTCAGGATAGTCTTTTATGCTATTAGCAGGTAAGAATTTACACAAAACAAATCCCCTGAATTATGAAAAGATTTCTATTCCTTCTTATATCCTGTATGGTTTGTTTTACATTGCAATTTCATTCAGCAGTCGCGCAGGTTTCACCGGAAAAAGCTTCTCTCTTTGTATATGATCATGATGAGTTGGATAAAATCATGGATCAGATCAATGAGAACACAGTGACTGCCAATTCGGGATTTAGCCTGATTCAGGATTCAACTCGTAACGAGAAAGTTATTGATGTTGGCTTTTTTTTAATTGGTTCAATTACAGGATGTGCTACCGTGGTAGTTCTTACCGCTTTCTGGGGGGTATACAGCCCGGGAGGCAAAATAATTCGATTAATTGCCGGAGGATTGGTGGGCTTTGCTGCACCGACTGCCTATGTAAAATGGGCAACAGGTGACCCATATAAAGCCCGTCTAACTGGAATTGGCGGTATTGCCGGAATCGTAGGCACACTGGTTACCCCAACTTTGGTTTACCTGATCGGAAGCTTGTTCTGACTTGTTCTGAGGAATCATTTAGGTTGACCGGTCGATGCCAATTAAAGTTCACCTGAACAGATATTCCTGCCTGATAGAGCACCCCATTAAATGATGAGCTATGAAGGCGGGTGAACGGATAATCGGCTGCAAACCAGTAACAAAAAACCCATCGGAAAGATGGGTAATTTGATGATATTCAGTCCTTTTGTGGAGCTGGCGGGAATCGAACCTAATCGATATCCTGCACTATTTCAGTAAGTTATGAAAGTCATTTTGCCTCGGTCCACTCGAAGTCCACTCCGGGGAGTTCCGGACGAGGGTTCGGTTCCAAAATGGGTAAATGAACGCTTTTCTGTTGATGCAAAGATGCTGAATGTAAGTGGGTTACGCAAATATTCAGAAAAAGTATTTTTTCGGTTAAAATGAGCCGATTTTTCAACCGATTCTGCTGAAAAAATCCATTCCATTTCAGGTTCAAAAATGGTCTTCCGATAAGCCACGAGACTCCCAATCTGTCCT
>CAIRSO010000339.1 GCA_903881215.1 uncultured Bacteroidia bacterium | reverse complement strand
TCCCAATGTGAAATAACTTCACAAAGTACGGGATCTACATGTTCCTCCGAAACAAAATTATGAAAAATCATATTATAAACATCTAAAAACTAACAACTTTAACAACCTTTTTTCCCGATTACAATGTGTCAAAGAACTTTATAAACTTTTTTCAAAAAAAACAAACTTTAAACGAAATATCTCGGAGGGTATAAAAATACCCAGGCAAAAGCTACTGGTTATTTCCGGATTGAACAGATCGACAATAAGTGGTGGTTTGTTGATCCGCACGGACACCTGTTTTTATCTACAGGTGCCAATGGAGCCGGAGTCGGTTTCAGCGGTCGTCCTGCAACGCCGGCACCAGGTGCTGCCCCGGTTGTAAATCCTGCTCTTGATCTAATGTCGAAAAGGCTTGAATCGTGGGGTATGAATAGTGGAGGTAAAGGCAAGCCATATACTATCATGTTACGCTGGCAGAGAACACAGGGAAGTTCTTTCCTTGGTCTTCCGGATGTTTATTCTGATGAATTTGCAAAATCAGTTGATGAGTCAGCAAATACACAGTGTACTCCTGGTAAAAATGATCCTCTGATTCTTGGCTATTTTGTTGGTAATGAGCCTGCATGGGATACCAGAGAGTCGGAAGTTGTTGATATGATACTTGCAGGTCCAGCTACAGCAACTCAGACTAAACTTAAAGAGTTTCTTGCACAGGGAGATTCTCCAAAACGCCGCAAAGAATTTATTATAGGAGCTTTTGAAAAATATCTCGACCTTATAATTACAGCAGTTAAAAAGTACGATCCAAATCATCTTACCCTTGGAATCCGGTTCATTGGCCGCACATCAGACGAAACTTTACGTACAGGTCGCGTATTTGATGTTTGCAGCATGAATATCTATGAATATGAACCTTCGATGCAACTCGATAATTTCTACAGACTCACAGGTCGTCCTATACTAATGGGCGAATTCCATATGGGTGCTCCTGGTAATGGTCTTAGTGCCGGACTTGTTCAGGTTAAAGACCAGGTTGAACGGGGTGTAGCCTACAGGTATTACGTTGAGCAGTCTGCAGCCCTTGACTGCTTCCTGGGAGCTCATTGGTTTCAATGGCGCGACCAGTCTCCATTGGGGCGAAATGATGGAGAGAATTACAATATTGGTTTTGTTGATATCAATGATCGTCCATATAAAGAACTTGTGGAAGCTGCTAAAGCTACTCATAAGCGCTTGCTCGATGTTCATTCAGGTAAGATCCCTCCAATTAGTCAGAGACCAAAAGCATCTGATGCAGGCGGACCTTCACTGATCAGAAAGTATTAAAAATAATTTTGGAAAATAGCAGAGCCTGATTTAAAAGTTTAGGCTCTGCTTTTTAAACTCTGCCTTAATATCTTATTTTGTAAATCGACTGAATAATTACCGGATGAAGTTTTCGCCTTTTACAGCAATTTTTGGTATTGTAATTTTCTTTGCCGTTTCAGGTTCAATTTTGAAATGTAAACCGGTAATAAAAGATAATGCAATTGTCCTTACAATAAATGGGGAGCCTGTGTATGCGGATGAGTATTCACTTATTATGTCAGGTCTGAGATCAAATGTTTTTTCATACTT
>CAIRSO010000338.1 GCA_903881215.1 uncultured Bacteroidia bacterium | reverse complement strand
TTCCCATTTCGCAGTTTCAGCTTTGCGGTACCGGCATCATATAGATTGACCACCACACCGTCGGCATCGACGCTGGTGGCAAAGGTCGGAATCAGGGCAACGCCGCGCGGGCCGCTGGAGAGGCAGCAATGACCGTCTAATGTGCTGCTGTAAGGCTTCTTACCTTCCATCTGCACATAATAGCCCCAGCCGCTGCCGTCCGGTTTCTGCGCGCCAAACAACTGGTTGAGTACTACCCGTTCGAGCTGTTCTGCAAAGCGGGCTTCGCCGGTGACACGAAGCAATTGCGCATTGAACTGGAGCCAGGTGACTGTCACGCAGGTTTCGCCGACGCTATTGACATTCGGTAAATCAAAGTTGTCGTGAAAATGTTCACCGTAGCTTGCGGCACCGGTAAGGTAAAGCCGATTGTCCACGATGTCCTGCCATGCGTTGCGACAGGCTTCCAGCAACCTGGGATCACCTGTTGTGCGATATAGTTCCAGGATGCCGTTAAGACAGGATAGCATTTCATAAGCCTTGCCGTTACCCACCTTGTCAACCCGCTTAGCAGTAAGCAGCGTGGAAACAATGTGCGCCCCTGTAGGAAATTCCTGGGCACGTAGCAGGTATTTGGCAAATTCAAGGTACCCCTGCTCGCCCGTCAGGCGGTATAACAATACCATTGGCTCTAATACGCTGCCCGAGGCCATCCCTGTGTGTTGACCCGTTGGATTAATATCCCGCTTACCCGGTTGGTCACCAAAGGTATTGCAGAGCAGGTCCGCCATCTTTCGGCAAGCAGGTAGAGGCTCCTGGTTGCCGGTGTAGCGAATGTAGGTGATCAGGCCGATCAGGTTGTATTTGTGTGCCCAGACATCCCAATTGGTCCAGCGTTGTTCTTTCGAGTAGGTTCCAAGATAGCCATCCTCCAACTGGCATTTGACCAGTTCGGTAACTGTGTAATCGAGTTTTTTGCGTAGCTCCTGATCACCAGTGTTGACCCAGGCCAGTGTGGCGGCATGAAGCCATTTGCCAACATGCTCGCCATCCCATGTTTGCCGGCCCGGCCGTTTACGATATCCTTCCAGCAGACGGTCAGTATCAATCTTCACCAACCGGTTCTTCTCATTGGCATCAATGCGCGAGCCGAGCCATCCGGTCAGCTGAAGGCAATCGGGTATCTGAAATTCCTGTTTGTCAGCAATGGCGCAGGAAACTTTATCCGGCAAGGGTTTTATTGAACCGGCAAGGGATATGATCGCTATTGCAGTGCAAATTATTGTCAGGATAATCTTGTTCATCGGTTTATAAATTTGTTTCTATTTTTTTATCAATTAATTATCAAATAAGTAACAAATCAACCTTGTAATGCTGTTGGGCAAATTCCAATTATTTGACTACCATGTTAGTTTGATCCTGAATGAAGTTCGTAAATCCTGGTTCTAATTTCCTGAAGAGTTCCAATAATTACATAATATTCGTATTCATAGACGCAATTTTTGTAAAGGATCTCCTTCTTAACCGGAGCAATATAGGAAGTGGAACCATCAGCGGCTTCCTTTCCGGGCACTCCTGCCATACCCGCTAAAAAATAGTCGCATTTGGGATTATAGATTCCCATCCCCCATTGATTCCCGTCTACAAAAGCCATCCAGTGTTCAGATACGTTTTTATATCTCCCCCAAAAACCGCTGGAAAGATTGATCACAGTAATGCTGTCAGATACCGCTTTGGTGAAAGGTGCATTTCCCGTATAAGCATAAAGATACTGTAAGGCTGAAATGGGATAAACGGCAGGCAACTCCTGATCATTCCTGATACTATCTCCATAAATCATATCTGTTCGGTGACATGTAAGCCTGTTTCGAACCTTCAATACTGATCCTTCAAGGGTTGTCCACTGTTCCATCTCAGCTTCAGCAGGACGATTGTTCATATCCCAAAGCATGGGTATACACTTAACATACAATGAGTTGCCGCTTTTCTGAAAATCAAGAATTTTAGCCCGGTTGCGATAGGCATCTCCTACCTGGATGGGGTTCCAACTCCAGGGCGACCAATGAGGTGACTGACCATCCGCTTTGCGGTCGAGTCGTTTCCCGGCATAATAGGATTGCTGGATATATCTGCCTTCATCTGCGATATTTACAATACTCCGGATTGAACCGGACAGTGAAAGATAGGAAATTGCACCTCCCCTTGTCAGATCAAGTTTTAAAGTTAGGATGCCATTATCTATCATTGGCTCATCTGAGGAAACCCCTTGATTTGTCGACTGTCCCTTTCCGGATTGAGAAAACAATACCAAACTAAAAAGGAGAAGGATAAAAAATTTTATCATAACATATTAATTTAATAGATAATAAGTTTGTAAGTAAAGGCTATCCCTATTAATCGGACCAGGTAAGTCCCTTTTTCAAGGGCCAGATCAATGGTCTTGGTTCCGATAAAAGGTTCACTATTCATTAACACCGTTCTTCCCAGCAAATCGCAAATGACAATGCCATTCACAAAGTATGGTCCGCTATTGATGGTTAACAGGTTAGTTGCCGGATTCGGAAAAATTTTCAATGGAGACCACCCGATGTTGCCAACTGAAGTAACCAGTGAAATAGTTATATCCTTGGTACCAAAAACACCCGATCCATCTCTGGCAGTTGCTTTAACCGTGACAATCCCATTGGAAACTGCCGTGAGAAGGCCTTTCGTATCGATTACGGCAACAGATTGATTATTCAAACTCCATTTGACGGTACTATCCGCCAGTGCGGGACTTACGGTTGAAAAAAGCTGCAAAGTATTGCCTGTTCCTTTAATTTCATTAGCATCACCGGCACTTTTGACAATTAGCGATGAAACCAAGGGTGGTTTGCTTGCGATAAGCCTCATAAAATCGATATAGACCGTCCCGGTAGTTGCACTATTTACAGGATCCAGCCTGAAATAGGAGATTTTAGCACCTGGAAGCCATTTGGGATTGACGGACAAATCCAAAAAAAAATCCCTAAAATCTGTGTCATTAGGTGTGAGCGGGAAACCAACCGAAGTGAAACTACCGCCCGAAGCCGTATCAAAGAAGATGTAAAGGGCGCCTGCATTATCTGTCGTCTCATTTTTTATTCTCAGCCAGAGATATTTGAGATTACCAACGATCCAGCCGTTGGTAAATACCGAACCATTTACATAGGGATCTGAACCGGTAACATTGAATACCATATTGCCATCTGCAAAAGATACATTGCCAGAATGTGTACTTGACCATCCTTCCAGTGAAGTGTTAAATTCCCAGTTGTTTTTTTGAGGGACATTGGTTATGGTAACCGTTTTCGATCCGTTAATTCCTGTTCCATCTTTTGCGGTTGCCTTGATGGTCACGATACCAATTTTTAAGGCTGTCAGGATTCCGTTGCTATCAATGGTTGCCACATCGGAATTATCAACAGACCACACCACCAGGTTTTTCGCCACGGAAGGAAATACACTGGTCAACATTTGCAAGGTATTGCCTATCCCATTAAGCGTTGAGACTTCACCTGTACTTCTTACCAGGATAGACGTAATCAAAGGATTTGAAGAATGGAGCTGATAAATTTTTGCACGTATTTCATCAACTGTTCCAACAATCAAATAATATTCGTATTCATAAACAGTATTTTTATTCAATATTTCCTTTCTCACAGGAGCGATGTACGAGGTTGATCCGCTTGTTGCTTCACCGCCTGGCTGACCTGCCATTCCAGCAATGAAATTGGTGCAAATCGGATTGTAAACACCGAGACCCCACTTATTATCATCTACATAGGCCATCCAGTTTTCGGTCACGGTATCATTGATATATCTTCCCCAAAATCCACTGGAAAGATACACTGTGACAGGATTGCTTACCGGAGCATTGGTAAACGGGGTATTTCCAAAATAGGAATACAAATTTTTTAACGCAGAAATAGGATAGACAGCCGGGAGCTCCTGATCGTCAAGAATTCCCTCCTCATAAATGTTATCTGTGCGGTGGCAGGTAAGCTTATTTCTTACTGTAAGGAGATTCCCCGAAAGGGTGGTCCACTGCTCCATTTCAGCTTCTGCAGGCTTATTGTTCATATCCCAAAGCATGGGTATACACTTAACATACAACGTGTTGCCGCTTTTTTGAAAATCAAGAATTCTAGCCCGGTTACGATAGGCATCTCCTACCTGGATAGGATTCCAGGCCCATGGCGACCAACTTGGTGACTGCCCCTCGGATTTTCGGTCCACGCTCTTGCCGGCATAATAGGATTGCTGAATATATCTCCCTTCATCGGCAATATTGACCACACTTCTATTTGAACCAGACAACGACAGGTAAGAAATGGCTCCTCCCCTCGTCAGATCGAGTTTGAGTATTAAAGTACCATTGTCAATTATTGGATCAACCGGATCAATCGCCCCACTAACGAACCGACTAATTGAAATCTGCGATAATAAGATTAAAATAATCTTAAAACAGAGGTAGGTCCTGATCCTGGGAATGGCAACAATCTTATGAGCAATTCTCAATTGTAGTTCGTTTTACATTTTTTTTAACAACCTAAAAAAAATTAGCACCGACCATGAATCCATTGTTTTTCAACTGAATAGGCTCATTCTAGCTTAAGATCCCAATCCTACAGATTGAATGTTGACCGGCCCAAACAAACCCGATGGTTGTAAAGGACTTCCCGTGTTATAAGGAATGACCGGGCTCCAGGTTGGGCGCTGATCGACAGGCAATTTCTGATCGCCGATCAAACGGTTCATCCAGTTGTTGACCACCGAAATCTCGACATCATTGATCCCCATTTTTACTACCGTTGAAATATCAACTTGCCAGGGAGCGGTCCACACTCCGCCTACCTCTTTTCCATTCACCTTCACCTTGGCCATTGCCGTAAGCTGTCCGAGATTTAACAGGATCTTATTACCGGCCGGAACCTGCGAAATGGTAACCGATGTTTTGTAGACTGCTGTTCCCGAAAAATATTTAATGCTGTCATTATTCGAGAGTGTCCAGTCGGTTAAATTTTTAAATACAACAGGTCTTGCAGGTCCACGTTTGGAAGGATCGAAAGTCACACTCCATGCGCCATCCAGATCTGCTAGTTTTTTACCTTCCGGAAAATTTGCTGCCAAATCAAGACCAGTACTCTTTACCGCCGGTTTTCTGAATATAATAAACTGGCTTTCGTAAGCTTCCAGTTTTAGTGGAACGACTGTCGATTTTGAATTTTGTTTGAAGGCCGTCAGATTGCGTGAAGTGCCATCGGTTCCTTGCCAAAGTTCGGGGCTTTTCCCTGTTATTCTGAATTCAGGATTAATCGCTATGGTTTTGTCCGATTGGTTCGAAATAAAATAGAGATCTCCATCGGCCAGTGTCCTGTGAATAAAAAGTGCCGGATCGTCTTTTCCAAATTTGCAGTCGGGCAAGGCTCCGATCAGATCGAGCGCTTCCTGCATTTCCATTCCCGAAAGGATCATTCCTTTTCCCACCCTGGCAGATTTTACTTTGACACCGTCGACATTACCCCATAATTGCTTTGCCAGATTCTGAACCTGCTGGTCGGCTGTAGGAAAACCCGACATACTTGGGGAATATTTGGGTGGTGTACCCAGGACAACCGCACCCTGCTGCACCAGGTCCACTATTTTCTTCAGCAATTCCGGGCGCATGGTCTCCAATTTTGGGAGAGCCAGTATCCGGTAGCTCATCCCATCGGGAAGGACCAGCTTGCCATTTTCCACACTTATTCGTTTGCTAATCACTTCGCCGTTGATGTAATCGAAAGAGTAGCCCTGTGGCAATGCCGGATCGCAGATACCTGTCATTTTGGGGGCATCTTCACCAATAAAGTAGGCCACATCAGCCACGTAATTCCCTTGCTGAAGCATGAAATTCACCCTTTTCAGGTATTGGGTAAACATGGGCATGTATTCAAACCAGGTATTGTGGCGATTGAATTCATTGCTAAAGCCAGCATTTATGCCGGGTACACGCTCGTCAGGCTGTTCAATGTATACATGAAGCAGTGTATTGTTGATTCCTTCGGTAAAGAAACGGTCTCCCCTGGGTTTCATCGAAGCCGGGTGACGTGAATAGGCTTTCCCTCCGCAGGTAAATGATTCGGCCGAAACCTTCTGTTTTCCATAGATATGGGCACAGGAAGAGGCAGCCCGGTTTTCAATATTTCCGAGGTCTCCTTCACTCCAGAATTCGCCTCCAATTTCATCAGATTGTCCGCCATATTGCAGGAATTCGCCAGGAAATCCCCAGTGGCCGTAATTTTCCAGCCAGGTGGTCAATCCATTTTTGTGGCAAATCTCCTTCAAACCCCCTACATAATCGTAGGAAACCTTGTCGGCCACTATTCGTCTTAAATCCCATAAAAACCGGTCGGAAAGATCCCTGCTTCCGACAACATTTCCTTTTAAAACAGGCAAATAGGCAACCGGACTATAGCCATATTTTGTGGTAAATTCTTCAATCAACCCATCGGTCCAGTTCTGTCCGCCGGTTTCGTAACTGTCCTCAACTGCCACTTTCCAGGACTTGCGGTCTGCTGCCGGAATTCGTCGAATAATTTGTCCCAAAAAAGCATCAAAATGGGACGCTATATGCTTCTTGCTCATCTTATCTGTTTCGAGCCCTGTGGCCTCAGGTGTCGCCGGACCGTTTGTTACCCCGGTTGTCGTCATGCCTGTCTCCATGATCTTCCACTTCCCGGTAGGGACATTCCATTTAATTGTCCCGTCAGCAGTTCTGGATCCGGAAATATCCACGACTGTTTTTGGATCGATCACCAATGCAAGATCTTTCACCTCAGGCTGAGCAGGCCACAGGTAATCTTTCCAATAAGGGAGTGGAGTCTGAAACATCTTGGCAAGGGATTTCTCTGGATATCTTTCGAGTTTAGGGGTTGGTGATAGATCTATTTCCGCGATCCCGCCGGCCATTGTAACTTCAGAAATAACCAACCTGAAGTGTTTAGAACTGGTTTCCGGAATAGAAAGAACGATGGGAGCAAACGGATCGAAACCTACGTTGAGTGACGGATTACTCCGGTTAATCTCAAAATTCTTAAGGGAGCGGAAACCATTTCCTTCCTTTACAAGAAATTCGCCCAAAGCCTTGGTCTTATTTTCGGAAGCTTTGATTATTAAGCTCCGAACCGTGGCGATTTCCGCTGTTTCAAAATCTATGGTTAACGGTTTATTCGGTCGGATGGCTACTTCCGTGGTAACATTCCCATCACAAATTGATGCAATATTTTCAGTTAATGGTTCAGCAGAAATTACCGGATGTAAAGAAAGATAAGCTTTCCCGGATTCGGCAGGTAGCTTATAGGCAATAACCTTAACGAATTGAAAATCCTTGTTAGGTGCAGGCAATTTGCCATTAAACTGTATCGGACCTGTTACGTCAATTTCTGACGAGTTCAGGTAGCGCATGGACTGCTCGTTCTTTACCCAGGGACCACCCGATTGGCTCCAGCCCGGACTGTTAAAAATACCAATCTGGATATTTAGTTCCGTTGCGGTTTTCAATGCCGTGTGAAGAATATCCCACCATTCGTCTGAGAATATTTTCACTTTACCATAAGGGACTCCCTGTCCGCCGATGTTTCCGATAAAAGCACGGTTAATACCAGCCCTTTTCATCGCATTCAAATCTTTGATAACACCCTCTTTCGAAATGTTATCCGACATCCAGTACCAGTAAACACTGGTTAACATAGAGTCAGGAATAGTTTTGAAGCCTGATTCAACCTGGGTAAAGGTTGGTTTTGTTTTGGGAGTAACGGCGTGAACATCCTGGGAAATTCCAAAAATTGTAATCGCTGCCAGGAGTAAAAAACCGGTTGTCATTGGAGGAAATCTAAATTTCATGTGTATATAATTTGTTTTTTAGTTGTCACATGGAATACCCACAAAATCATTTTCGGTTGGTGTGAAAATTTCCTCATGGGTATTTCATATTTAGCAAATTAAGATTTAGCGAAAGGAATAATTGTGATATGATAGCCACCGCTTCCAACCGACTTGTATAAATAAAAATCAGGAAAGGCAGGGTCTTCTGAAAGGTTCAATCTTATATCTTGTCCATTTACAAGGAATTGTTGTTTGTCAAAAAGCTTAGGAATATATAGGTTAGCGCCACTATTTGCAGGTATTTTAATGTTCCAGTTGAAGGTTTTTCCTTCCCATTTCCAGTTACTTTCAATTGTGCCGTATGGAGAATCGTAAGTCGCTGAGGCATTTGTGAGTTTCGATGTGAAATAAGGACGGAATACAATATTTTTAAAACCCGTCGACTTTTCATCCTGGTGTATCCCTGCAATCCCACGGATAAACCATTCATCGTAACCGGCATTCATCGGATGACTGTGCGAACGCTTGTTAAGATCATCGTAACTCAATACATCATCAACGGGTAAAACTTCCCATAAAGTAGTTGCATCAAGCTTCTCCCACATATTTGCGAAGCTATGCTCTCCGGTTTTTGTAAAAATCTGATAGGCCAGATTTTCTGCCCCATTCTCTGCTAAGGCAGGAAATATCCTACCTAACCCAAAAATACCGGTTTGTATGAAGCCATTATTTTTGTTCATAATATTCTGAGCAAGCGACCCGACAACCTCCTTTATTTTCCCATCTGGAACTAGTCCAAGCTGAATGGCCATCGCATTTGCAGTCTGACTGCCATAGGTAGAATGATTAGCATCAAAAAATTGCCCATTGAACTTTTCTTTGACTTTATTCATTCTTTCAGAATAATAATATGCATCCTCATTATATCCAAACAGGTAAGCCGTTTTTGCAAGAATTGAAAGATCCAGATAGTGGAATGCTGTGGAACTCAAGGATACAGGACAATCGATCATTTTGTTTCCACCGGGTGGACACCAATCGCCTAAACCATGAGAAACAATGTATTCAGGAAATTTGGCCGCAATATAATCGACCCATGTTTTCATATCAGGATAGAATTCGTGTAGTAAATTTAAGTCCCCATAATACAGATAGAGATACCATGGAATCTGGGCCGCTGCTGTTCCCCAGTCGGGGGATGCAATTCCGCTGGTACGCTTTCCGGGTACGATCATTGTAGGAATTCCGGCGGGTTTGGTTACGATGCTCCGGTCGTGGAAACTCGCACCAAAATAAAGTTCCTTCTTCGATTCGCGTGCAGAGGAACGCATATCGTAAAGGTATTTAGTCAGAAACTTCCGGGCATCAAAGTTCTGAATCAAAGTCGTAGCTACTGCATGTGCATCTCCTGTCCATCCGCAGCGCTCGCGGTGAGGGCAATCTGTTGGAATCCCCTGAACATTACTTTTTATCGTCCATAAAGCCAGATCGTGAAGTTTGTTGATCTGAGGATCAGAGCAGTTGAACGTTCCGGCCTTTTTCATCGAGCTATAAACTACAATACCTGTCAGCAGATCCTTTGTGGGATTAGTCATTAATCCAGTGACTTCTACGTATCTGAAGCCATGATAGGTGAACCGGGGCTCCCAGATTTCGGCCTCTTCCCCTTTACAAATGTACTGATCAGTCTGTACAAATTTGGTCGCAACAACACCAGTTGAGGAAGGATCAATCTGACCTTCTTTATCAATTTCTTCTGAAAAACGCAAAGTAATTTTCTGCCCTTTTTGCCCTGAGACTTTTAACCTTGCCCATCCGGTAAAATTCTGTCCAAAGTCAAAAACCCAGGTATTATTCGAGGGATTAAGAATTTTCTTTACCTCAAGGGACTCCATTTTTCGGATAGGTTCAGCTGTTTGTTCAACCAGTTCCGGAGGGAAATTGCTGGCATATTTTACAATTTTCCAATCACTTTCATCCAATTTATTATTGCTCCAATCTGCTATTTCGAGATTAGCATTATAAACTTCTCCGGCGTAATTATTATTGGTAACAATAGGACCATTGGTCCATTTCCACGTATCGTCTGTAGAAATGAACTCAGATTGGCCATTTTCGTACTTAATGATTAGTTGGGCAATGACGAGTGGCTGACCATAAGCCATTGCGGGTGACCAAACCTGGTACTGGTTGTACCAACCGTTTCCTAAAATGATACCCAATGCATTTCGCTGGAGCAGGTCTTTTACCGGGATGTCGTAATCGGAATATAAAGCATAATCTTCGTAATTTGTCTGGGCGGGATCCAATACATGGTCACCAATTTTTGATCCATTCAAGTATGCCTCGTAATAACCTAAGCCACAAATATATAATCTTGCCGAGACGGGCTTACTGTCCTTTTTTAATTCGAATGTTTTCCGAAACAGGGGCATCGCAGCCTCTTGATTATAATCGTA
Source organism: uncultured Bacteroidia bacterium (assembly GCA_903881215.1). Lineage (GTDB taxonomy): Bacteria > Bacteroidota > Bacteroidia > Bacteroidales > Prolixibacteraceae > CAINVV01. The sequence goes on along the minus strand of CAIRSO010000338.1, from coordinate 535 downwards.
AGTTATCCACCGGGCTTTCCAATCATTTGGATAGGAAAGTTGTTTTGAAAAACTCTCAATGCTACTCCAATTAGAAGTTTTTTCATTCTTTCCCCAAACTCTTACTTTCCAGTAATATTTTTCGCCAGGAACGAAAGGTTTTCCATGATAAGCAACAAATAGCTGTTCCTCAGAAAGCTTTTTTCCGCTATCCCAGAAATCTCCGATATTTTCACCCAATTTTATCTTAGAATCGGAAACGATAATCTGGTAGGCACCCTGAATCCAATTCTCAGCTTCAGACTTAATTTTCCAGGAGAAAGACGATGAATGTTGGTTAGAAAATTCATACGTTTTATTGAATTCCAAACCAATTACTTCAAAATCTCTCTCTGCATTATGGCATGAAAATATCGTCAAAAGCAATAAGGAAAAACCATATTTTCGAAATATTTTAGGCATAATAAATTACAATTTGTAACCAAATGCGTTTAACATCAGATTATTCCTAGTTACAGCTTTATCCAAAATCTTTCCGTCTGAATTCCATAAGGAC
>CAIRSO010000337.1 GCA_903881215.1 uncultured Bacteroidia bacterium | reverse complement strand
TTTATCATGGCACTTTCTAATGGCACAGTAAATTCAGACCAAGGAAGAGTAACTTTAGTCCAATCGGTATGAGCAGGAATAGTGGCAACATAATAATTTGTAAGAGTATTGGTTGATAAAGCAACTTCAAGTTGTGCAGAAGTTCCTTTATGATAAAAAGTAATACCTGTAGAACCACTTAAATCATATGCAGTTTCCGTAGAATTCATAGCAAAACCAAAACCAACAAATGGATTGTAGGTAAGACTTCCCACACCAAGAGTATAATCAATTTTAGCTGCATTTGCAGTACCATTAGCACCACCAGCAGTCATAGTAAAATTAACTGTATTACTGGAAAGAGGAGTAACTGTTGAAGCTCCCCCAGGTGCTTTGTCATTATACGAATACCAATACGTTAGCATTTTAGTTTCATTAGCAGCTTCACCGTCAGCAATTAAGGTATTCCCACCTGGCAATAAATTTGTTACCGATTGATTTGTTACCGCAGCTAAAGAATTTGCATCGGAGCTTTGTACAGTACCTGGAGTATATGAAATTAAAATAACATCACCTACTACAATTGAAACAGCTAATGTTAAATCGATTGCAGTTGTTCCATTTAAAGCAATTGCACTAAAAGCTCCTGTTTTTGTAATACCATTTACTTTAAGAGAAAAACTTGCTGTTTGCCCTGCAGCTGGAGTGCTCATGGCTTTATTAAAATTTAACGTGATTTTTGTTCCGCCTACATCTGTAGTTGCTCCAATTACCAAAGGATTTGATACAACAACACTTCCTGGTTTCCAAAAATTACCAGTCATTGTAAATAATGTAATGCATCGTAACGTTTGACTAAAATAGCTTTCGTTATTTCCTAAAGCTACAGTATTTGTATAGGCAGTATTTAAGGCTGTTTGATAAGTCGTTCCAGTAGTTCCCATAAATGCAAGTCCAATCATTGCAAAGGTTCCATTTTTATATGATCCCAAACTTGGATTTGCAGCAGTCATAGCACACGGGCCTTTTAAATTATTAGCATAATTACCTGCCCAGCTCGACATTTTTGTACAAATATCAGCTCCTGTTGTTGCAGAAGAAGCTCCATTCCACAAAACATCAGTTGCCATTCTCCAAGGATTTCTAATTGCATCGAATCCAAATTCATTTGGTCCATTGCAGGTGTTAGGCGTAGCATTATTATCTGCCCAGTTGCTTACAAGTCCTGTTGTTAAATTTCTGTTTGTAAGTAAAAAGCTATTTGCGGTGCTTACAGTACTATTCCAAAATGAAGATTGAGAAGTTTCTACTTTTCCAAATTCTCTATAATATGCAGGTGCAATATAACTTGGATTTCTACAGGTACTTCCTGTTCCCCAAGCATCACCATTCACAACTTGAAAAGTACTTGAATTTATTTCAAGTTGACGAATTTTACCAATTAAAAAAGTTGCTTCTGTTTTATAATCATACGGTGTATTTATACTAGGCCATTGCTCTTCAGCAACAACTAAAGCCATTGCGGCATCTTCTTCTGCATCGGTTGCTCCATTGTTCCCCGAAGCTCCCGCACATCCATTAATTTTCCAGTTCATTACTCCATTATAATTTGAATTGGCTTTATAATATTTCCATAAGGCATCAAAAAGAGGCTTATCGCCAGCATATGCAGAAAGAAGCATTCCGTATGCAATACCTTCAGAAACTGTTTGATCAATATTAGGAGAATCAAATTTTACTCTGGTACCATTGCCATTTGTACAAACCTCGGTTAAATTTGTTTTCCAAGCATTGTAAGCATCGGCTGCTGCTTGAGACTTGCCATACGTACCGCCAGTTGGTAAATTTGCAGGCATAATTCCATAGGAATAACTTGTGTGTGAAGCAAATGGAATAGTAGGACTATTTGAATTAATTTGCGCAAAAACACCTTGCATCAATAAAAATCCCGAAAAAATGAAGAGAAGTAAACCCTTTTTCATAAACATAAAAAATTAAAGTTTGGAACGTTATTTTATTTTTGGTACAAATATACCTATTATTCGTTGATAAATATTTA
>CAIRSO010000336.1 GCA_903881215.1 uncultured Bacteroidia bacterium | reverse complement strand
TTGCAATTGTCAGGAGCGTTTTGTAATATAAATCTCAAGCGTTCTTTCTTTTTGAAATGGGGTTCTTAAAATATCCCCGCAACATCAGCTTTCATTCCTGGTGCAGGCACTCCCCTCTCCTCCCAGGAGAGGGGTTGGGGGTGGTGTCCTTCGGGGCGGGCAGATGTAATAGGCCGCAACGATCAACGGTAGGAAAAGCAGGTAGGAGATGGAAGTGAAGATCAAGAAAAAAGTGTTAAGTGTTAAGGGTTGCTCCGTTAATTTTGGGCACTGGCCATTTTAGTTAGTAGGCGGATTTGAGGATGAGTTGTAACAGGTTAATTTCCGCGAAAATACGATGACAAATTTTCCACAGTGTATCGCAGATTATTAGCTGTTTATATTTCGAACAATGCTGACAGGGCATGTGGTTATATTACAGGTTGTTGAATATTAAGGTCTTTCGAGAATCTGCCAGTATCCACCTTTAGCAGGACCGATTCGTTTAAGGAATCCTTTATCCTTGAGTTTTTTTATATTTTCCTGTGTCCTTCGATGAGAAAGACCAAGTATCGTTGACAATACGAAAGCTGATATTTTTGGATTAGCAAAAATATTATTTATGATCAGTTTTTGGTGTGCAGTTAAATTTTCTACGACCTTTTCTACGACCTTTTCTACGACCTTTTCTACGACTCTCCCTTTTTTCACAAATGTTATCTGAATTCCTCCGGCGAACTCCTCCAAGACAGGTTCTGGCAATCCGCCTTGCTTACAAGCAGATAATATTTTTGCAATTCCCCGACCCCAAACCTCAATGTATCCGGCCTTAAAAAACAGCTCAGCAATATTTCTATTGGCAGGGCGGGATGGATGTTTCTTCATGAGAATTTCAATCGTGATATCATCAGGTAACTTGCCTGGATTCCAAAGAATTAACTTGTCATTATACACACTCATTTGGATAGGCGCTCCGGTATAATCCTTATGCACGATGGCATTGAGTATCGCCTCACGCAATGCTTCTTCGGGATATTCCAGCGCTTCAAAGCGCTGTAGCCCTTGATAATGAATGGGTGACGCCAAATATTTGGACCTGAGTATTTCCATCACCTTGTCGGCCATGGTGAGTATGTTGCCCTCCACTACATCCTGAAAAAGCAGAGCATGGTCGGATGCTCCAAACCTTCCAATTTTAAAGTATGCTGTTGTAAAATGTTTTAACGGATTCTTTCCGAATACCAATATCGCGGCATTCTTTGGCTTATTGTGTTCATTTAACAGGTTAAGGTTTTGCAGAGTACCTTCAAGGTCAGCAGGATTCACATCAGTAGATATCCTATTGCTATCAAGGGCTTTACGCACCCATAAACGCACCATTAGATCATCTATTTCTGCAATTGTTCCAGTTTCCGGACTAATTCCATCCCAAGTTTTACCCATCTTTCTGAGTAAAAAAGTATGAAGAGCTGTTCCCTTGAGTTCCTGTTTTGTACTCCCACTTCTGTAGTAAAATACACCATGATACGAAATGGGCAGGCTACTTGGTGAAACAATAATTTCCATATATTGTTTATTCTCCTTATTCAAAAGGTTGGTTTCAATTGCCAAACCAAGATGTTGAATTGCCTTATTTGGAATCTCCTCCATAAGCCGTCTAAAATCTTCAACACCAACCACTTTTCCGAAATCATCAACGCCAATAAGTAATTTCCCTCCAGTTGCATTAGCAAATCCACAAATCCATTTTAGGTACTCATCACGCCAATTGGACTTATACTCAATATTTTGTGATTCGGTCATGGGAAATTAGTATCAGAATCTTTGCGGGATGATCATCCGGTTGATGGGATCAACGCGGTAGAACCAGTCGACGAAATTTAAAAAAGTGATTAAGTGTTAAGTGAAAAAAGTGTTAAGTGATGGACAGTAAGTGTTTTCTTGTTCAAATTAATTCAGTTTTTTTATCAGTTCCTTTGCATCGAGTTTGATTTTTGAAAAGGCAAACCATTTCTTGCCAAGGTCTTTTAGGGAAGCGCCAATATGATATACCGTTGAGTTGTCCAGGATCAAAAATCGAT
>CAIRSO010000335.1 GCA_903881215.1 uncultured Bacteroidia bacterium | reverse complement strand
ATACCTATTCTCTTAAAAAAGGCAATTCTTGAGTTGATTCAATGCATTTTGCCCTTTTATTTCTTCAGCAAACTCAGGTATTTCAATCCGATTCAAATCACTGAAAGTTTCGGTAATTTCTTTTATATATTTAAACTGAGCTGCTTTTTTTTGTTTACAGAAAGCACCTTCTTCAGAAATCATCACATGATTCACAATAATTTGTTGTGGAATAATTTCTGCATTACTTAGGTCTTTAAGCAATCTACTAGTTTCCATAATGGCCATTGCCTCCGGAATACACACGGGGATAAATTGACATTTATTTTTGTCCTTCAAAAGGTTTTCTATTCTTTTTACCGTTTTTTTTAGGTTTAACAAAAATGTATCCACGTCATCCTGATGATAGGTACCCGAAAAACTAGTTATCATATAGCGATATTTCCACCTCATTCGTGCAGCCACTTTTATCCAATCGTCTAATAATTTTGGAGATGAAATCAATCGCAAAGCATGACCAGTGGGTGCTGTATCCACAACATATTTGTCGTATTTCCCCTCCTCAATAAAATCAATAATTGTTTTAAAACTCATCACCTCATCTATACCCGGAATAGACAGACTCAACATCTCATCAATATCATCATTGTCAAGATTAGTGGAGGTGGCAAGAAGTTTTTTTAATGCATTTTGATGTTCCGCTTTGAACCTCGAAAGTGCTTCTTCGGCAATTACTTCAATGGCGGATAAGTTTTTATGACCTGTCACTTCCTGAACATGAAAACCAATTTGCTGTTCCAAACAATCGGATACAGAATGTGCAGGGTCGGTGGAAATAAGAAGTGTTTTGAAGTTTTCGGACAATGCCAAGGCAGCGGCAATTGCACAACTAGTTTTTCCAACACCTCCTTTTCCACCAAAAATTATTAATTTAAGATTGTTATTTTCTAAGCCAACAAGTGCCATGTCAGTTATTTTTTTATTCTGATTTCGAGGATTCCGTTGGTAAATTTTTGACTTAAATTTTGTGCATCTACTTTTACCGGAAGTAGCAGCTCCTTGCGATAGTTACGACTATTACTAACCGCCACAATTTCGAGTATATCTTCTTTTAGGTCAATTTTCAAATCATTCTCATCAATTCCCGGCATTTCGGCAATAATAATGATTTCATCTTTTTCATCAAATACATCGGTTATCGGTTCGCGTTCTTCATCTACTTTTGGTCCTTCGGCTGTTTTTTTTATGTTTCCAAAAGTTTCTACTTTGGGGCTACCACCACCTGCCGTGTTGATAGTGAAGCCATAAACACCTTTCATTCCTTTTTTGATATGATCAAAATTGATTTCACCTTCCTTGCTTATTTTGCCCTTTTCATCTAGTTTTCCGGCCAGGTCAACCAATTTTTCGATGCCTTTAAACAGGCCGCCGAGTCCAAAGAGATCAAAGTCAGCTTCAGACTTATTTTCCTTATTCGTATCTTTTTCCATTTTCTTTAAATTTTGTGGTTTAATGCTTACAATGGTTTATTCATTGTTTCAAGTTTTTCGAGTCGCGCTTCAAGGGTTTCCTGATGCTGCATCAATTCTTTTTCCCTGGCTTTGGTTGACAAATATGTATCTTCCTGCCACCAGTTAATTCCCATTTCCATGGCTTTATCAACTGATGCCACAAGTAACCTGATTTTAATAGTGAGTAGGTCAATATCAGCAATTTGTATTTTAATATCGCCAGCTATTACGATTCCTTTGTCGAGTACTCTTTCAAGAATATCGGCCAGTCCGGTCGCATTAATCGAATGGGTTGGTTCAGGCATGGTTTTTATATTAGT